>DATHHZ010000470.1:0-3050 GCA_035316965.1 Burkholderiales bacterium
GAAGGCGATTCAAGGACGAGTTTCTTTGCCGGCAACTACCAGGAATACGAAGCCGACAAAGTGAAGCGCCTCGGCGAGGAGGCGGCCAAGCCCAAGCGCATCCGCTACAAGCCGCTGAAGAGGTGAGCCGAGCGCCAAGAAAAACGAGGCCTTGAATCGGTCGACAGGATGGCCACGAGAGAGCAGGTAATCGTGGAGCTTCGTCGGCTCGATGACCGCACGATCTGCATTCGGGATCCGCAAGCGTGCCAGTTTCTCGTAAGGGGCGACTGTACGCTCTCGGATTTTCACGTCAACGAGGACGACTCGATACACACGTCCTCGCGCCGAGCCTCTGGTCAAGGCGCCTCCCCCGCCGGATCGGATCCAGGGACGCCATGGCGGAGAGGGCGAAGGGAAGGGGAGGCGCCGCTCAGCTCGCGCGGCACGTGGATGCGCCGGCCAGCGCTATCCGCTTTACTGGACGACGAACAGGCGCCAGTCATCGGGGACGCCCTTGAGGCTGTGCGTGCCACGATCGGCGAATTGGAGACCGGAGCCCGCGACGAGATCTCTTACCGTGCTCGAGACGAGTACCTCGTCTGGGCCAGCCAAAGCGGCGATGCGGGCGCCGATATGCACCGCAATGCCGACCACGCCGTCACCTACCAGCTCGCACTCGCCGGTGTGCAGCCCGGTGCGTACCTGGAGCCCCAACGCGTGTACCCTTTCGCGCACGGAACACGCGCAACGTATCGCCCGGGCCGGGCCGTCGAACGTGGCGAGCAGGCCGTCACCCGCAGTGTCCACCTCGCGGCCACGGAAGGCGGCCAGCTCTTTTCGCATCAGCGTGTGCCAGTTGCCGCGCAGCTCGCGCCATCGCCCATCACCCATCTCGGCTGCCCGCTGGGTGGATCCGACGATGTCGGTGAACATCACGGTGGCAAGCACCCGATCCGGCTCCAGCCGACGTCGTTCGCCCGTTATGAATTCTTCGATCTGGTCGGCGATGATGTCCTGCGTCTCCCGATCAAGCACCAGATGGTCGATGCCGGGAATCTCGGCGTACTTGGCCCCGGGTATGTGCTCGGCCAGGTAGCGGCCCGCTCTGATCGGAACGAGCTCATCGCCAGCGCGATGAAGGATCAGGGTCGGCACCCGGATGGCGGGTAAGAGATGGCGGACGTCAATCTCGTAGTTGGCCCGCATCAGCGTGAGGACAGAGCCGGGACTCGCTGCGGCTCGCTCGATCCGGGCAAACCATTGGAGAAAGGCCTGGTCATCGCGCCGACTTGGCGCGTTGAGACGGAGCAAGGCGCCCTCGCCCCAGTGGTTGTGGAGCTGGCCGAGGAATTGATCGAACCCCTCGCGGGTCACACCCCAAGGCTCGCTTCTCATCGAAGCGAAGGTGCCATACAGCACGAGGGCGGACGTTCGCTCCGGGTACGTGGCGGCGAACATCAAGCACATCGGGCCGCCCTCCGACCAGCCATAGATGGTCGCGCGTTCCGAGGCCGCCGCATCCATCACCGCGTGCACGTCACCGATCCGTTCTTCGAGCGTCTGTTCTGCGACCCGATCGGAGAGCCCCTGCCCGCGCTTGTCGAACACGATCACCCGCGCGAAAGCGGTGAGCCGTTTGAGCAGATGCTCGTTGCTCGGCACCTCCCACAGGAGCTCGACGTGCGAGAGGGTGCCGGGGATCAACACGATGTCACGCGGCCCGTCGCCGAAAATACGGTAGGCGATGTGAACATCGCCGCTCCTCGCGTACCTGATGGGAACTTCCATTTCGGCCTCTCCAGCTCTCCTTTGAGAGAACGCTGCCAGCTATGATCCAGTCGGCCACGCGGTGATGACCGGAAGGAGATGGCCCCTGCCTGCTGATCTCAGCCCGTCGCTCTGCGGCGACCGTTCGCGGCCTTTCGCGTCCGGGTGGCGCTCTTCGTGGCCACGTCGTGCAGCAAGCGGAGAGCGCGGTTCACAGAATTGCTGTCTGGGAACGCAAGGGCGACGTCAGGCTCCAGGAGAACCAGATTGGTTCCTGCTGTCGCCCGTTTGTGGTACTTGCCCCGAACACCACCCTTCAGACGCGTGAGGTCGTATTCCGGCCGGAGCTCGTCACGGCGTCGTTTCATCGATTCCTTCCTCATACTGGTCTTGCTCCTGGCGGGTTGCTCGCCGCGCGCTGGCGATTCGAAGGCAATCCTCTCGCTCCGTGTGCGCTACGAAGAGAACCCGCTCCCGCGCCGACTGGCCAATCGTGATTGCCCGCTCCTCGTCCCCAGAGCGTTCGCGGTGGCCTTGGCCGGGTCCCACTCGTACGTCACTCCGGCAGACTAGCACTGCGCCCATGATGGCTCGTCTGTCCAATTTGTGCGACACATCAGAAGGCGTCTCCGAGGAGTATGGCCCGACTCGTCGCGGATACAGCCGGTCAGCTCGCGCGGCGGAAGAGGGCGTAGCGCTCGGCGAACTCAGGATCGCCTTTCGCGCTATCCTTTCGCGCTGTATTGAGCTCGCTATCGTCAGCGACGCCAAGGCGGGGCGCGGGAGCTCTTCCCTCGGCAAATTCACAGAATGTCCGAAGGAGGTTGTCATGGACCAAGGGCTCAATCTCAATGGGTGGTTGCAGCAAAGACTGTCCCGGCGGGATTTGTTCCGCAACGCCGGGGTGGCAGGTATCAGCCTCTCCGCCCTATTGGATTTGGCCTGGCAGCCAGCGACCTCCGCAGCCCAGGCCCCGGCGGCCCCAGCGTCCGCACCAAAGATCGGTGCGCAACTGATCGGGAAGCTGGAGGGACCAACCACCGTCACGGATCCGGCCAAGTTCCCCAAGACCTTCAAGGAAGCGCCGCAACTGGCGGAGCTGGTGAAGGCAGGCAAGCTGCCGTCAGTCAAAGAGACGGATAGTAGAATCAATTCGCCGCTGAAGCCAGGGCGGCTCGCTGGCGCGCTGCAATCCGATGCTTGAACCTGTGCTGGATGGTCCACAATCGGCCTTATGTCAATTTCGCTCCACCTGCGCACCCCTCAGCAGGGACGATCGGAGCGAGTCTAGTGGTCAATTG
>DATHHZ010000471.1:0-3760 GCA_035316965.1 Burkholderiales bacterium
CGGGCAAGGGTTTCCTCGAGGTCGAGACGCCGATGATGCAGCCGATCCCCGGCGGCGCGAACGCGAAGCCGTTCAAGACGCATCACAACGCGCTCGACATGGAGCTTTTCCTGCGCGTCGCGCCCGAGCTCTATCTCAAGCGCCTGGTGGTGGGCGGATTCGAGAAGGTGTTCGAGATCAACAGAAACTTCAGGAACGAAGGCATCTCGACGCGGCACAACCCCGAGTTCACCATGCTCGAGTTCTACGAGGCTTACCGCGACTACCGCTACCTCATGGAATTCACCGAGGAAATGCTGCGCGACCTCGCTCGGAAAGTGCTCGGCACGCTGCAGTTGCGCTACGGCGAGCACACGATCGACCTTGCCGGGCCTTTCGAGAGGCTGACCCTGCTCCAGGCGGTCCGAAAATTTCACCCGGAGATCGCCGAGCGTGAGCTCGCGAGCCGCGAAGGCTTGATTGCGGCGTTGAAGAAACGCGGCGTCGAGCCGCCCGCGAAGGCCGGCGTCGGCGCGCTGCAGCTAGCGCTTTTCGAAGCGACCACAGAGCAGCAGTTGATCCAGCCGACTTTCATCGTGGACTACCCCGCCGAAGTGTCGCCGCTTGCGCGGCGCAGCGACGCCGATCCCGAGCTCACCGACCGCTTCGAGCTGTACATCGCCGGGCGCGAGATCGCGAACGGTTTCTCCGAGCTGAACGACCCCGAGGACCAGGCGAAGCGCTTCGAGGAGCAGGCCAAGGCCAAGGCGGCCGGCGACGAGGAATCGATGTACTACGACGCCGACTATATCCGGGCGCTCGAGTACGGCCTGCCGCCCACGGCGGGCGAAGGCGTCGGCATAGACCGCCTGGTCATGCTCTTCACGAACAGCCCGAGCATTCGCGACGTGCTGCTGTTTCCCCATCTGCGTCAGGAAACATGAACCTTCTGCAACGGCCGAAACACTCTGTTACATCAACCGTCTGGCGCCTCGCGCGTTATTGCGGGTAAGCTTCACACCCTGCAATAGGAGACCACCATGGAAACGCAAGCCGCACGTCACACCCATCCTCTCATGATCATCGCCGCGATCGCGATCACGCTGTTCAGCCTCGTGGGAATCGGAGCCGTTCTCGGCTGGATCCCGACCTCGGTCGGGAACCCGGGCACAGCGAGCACGCCCCTTGCCCAGGCGCCCGAGCAGCTCGCGGCGCAGCCCGAACCGGCAAAGCCCGCCGAGCGGAAGCCGACGGTCAGGCCGAAACCGGTCGCGAAATCCGAGCCGCTGCACGAGCCCGCCCGTGCAGCCGTTCCGCCTCCTCCCCCTGTCGTCGTGGCTGCGATCTGCCGCGAGTGCGCCGTGATCGAGGAAGTCCGCGAGGTCGAGAAAGCAGGCCAGGCCTCGGGCGCCGGGGCCGTCGGCGGCGCGGTCGTCGGCGGTGTCATCGGCCACCAGATGGGCGGCGGCCGGGGCAAGGACGTTGCGACCGTCCTTGGCGTCTTGGGCGGCGGTCTTGCCGGAAACGCGATCGAGAAGAACGCGAAAAAGACCGTCGAGTACCAGATCATCGTCCGTTACGAGGACGGCACCAAGGGCCTGTTCACCCAGGCCACGCCCCCGAGCTGGCGCAGCGGCGACAAAGTCAGAGTCATCAACGGCGTGATCCAGGCACGCAGCTGAACGAAGCCTCAGCCGAGAAAAACGCGGGCGATTGCCCGCGTTTTTTTTGGAGAGAGCGTTCCGCGAAAGGGCGGGCCGCGGAATAGAATCTCGGCATGACGGGACTCGCCATCGCCCTGGTGCTTGGCGCCGCGCTCATCCACGCGGGCTGGAACTATCTTCTCAAGAAAAGCGGCGGGGGCATCGGCTTCGTCTGGGCATTTGCGGCGCTGTCGGCCCTTTTATACGCCCCCCTTGCGGCGGCGGTCGTATACCTTCAGCATTTCCACTTTTCGGCGACCGCGCTCGCCTTCATCTTCGCCAGCGCCGTGCTCCATACGGTTTATTATCTTTTGCTCGACCGAGGCTACCGGTACGGCGACCTCTCGGTCGTCTACCCGCTCGCGCGGGCCACCGGCCCCCTCCTCACCGTGCTCGTCGCTGTCGCGGTGCTCGGCGAGCGGCCGGGCGTTGTCGCGATGTGCGGCGCGGCGCTCGTGGTCGGGGGAGCTTTCTTTCTCGCGGCAAACCCCGCCAAGCTGCGCGAGGCGGGCGCGGCACGCGGGGTGGCGTTCGCGCTGCTCACGGGCTGCATGATCGCGTCGTATACAGTCGTCGACAAACAGGCCGTGAGCGCCGCTCTGATTCCCCCCATCCTCCAGGACTGGGGCGCCAATCTCGGACGGGTGATCGTGATGGCTCCGCTCGCGCTCAGGCGCCGCGGAGAGGTGAAGGCCGCCTGGGCCCGGCAGAGAAGGGCCGTGATCCTGATTGCCCTGCTCTGCCCGCTCTCCTACATCATGGTATTGACCGCCATGGTGTTCACGCCGGTCAGCTACGTCGCGCCGGCGCGCGAGATCAGCATCCTGTTCGCCGCGCTGATGGGAGCGCATTGGCTGCAGGAGGGCGATGTCCCGCGTCGACTCGCAGCGGCGGCGGCGATGGCCTTGGGAGTGGCCGCGCTCGCGATCGGTTAGAGTAAGCTCGCGCCATGGAAGACTCCTTCGCCTCCGCCGTCGTGATCCTGCTGCTGGTCACCGATCCGATCGGCAACATCCCGTTGTTCGCCTCTCTGCTGCGAGACGTCGATCCGGACCGCCGCGTCCGGGTGATCGTGCGCGAGTGCGCGATCGCGCTTGCCGTGCTGCTGATATGCGTGCCCTTCGGCAGTTCCCTCCTCGAGCTCTTCGGCCTGTCGGAGAGCTCGCTCAACCTCGCCGGGGGCGTCATCCTGTTCCTGATCGCGTTGCGCATGATCTTTCACGGCCCCGAGGGGATTTTCGGCGAAACGGCTTACGGCGAGCCGTTCATCGTGCCGCTTGCGATTCCCTCCATAGCAGGGCCCGCGGCAATCGCCACCGTGTTGCTGCTCGTGTCGCGCGAGCCGCAGCGCCTGCCCGAGTGGCTTCTCGCAGTGACCGTGGCGATAGCGGTGTGTCTGGTGGTTCTGGTGTTCGCCGAGCGCATCAGCAGGTGGGTGGGCGAAGGGGTGCTCGCCGCCTTCGAGCGGCTGATGGGACTGCTGTTGACGGCGATCGCGGTCGAGATGTTATTGCGCGGGATCGAGGGTTTCGTTCGTCACCTTCAATCCGGCTAGGACCGGTCCTTCGGCTCACGCAGGAATCGCGTTGCGGATGGCGGGCAGCATGCGTGTGACGGTTTCGCGCCCCTCCGCGATGGCGAATTCGGCTCGGTGGTAATCGAGCAGACCGAGATGACCGAGCCGCGGCGTGAGCAGCGCGTCGGGCGGCTCGCCGGCTAGGCGGCTGCGCGCGATCCGCAACTGCATGATGTTGATCGAGCCCATCAGCGTTTCCAGCAAGGACGGCGGCGCGGACTCGGGCTCCGCCTGCGGTTCGCTCGCCCTGTTGTTGTACCTCGGCAGAAACCTGCTCATGAAGCCGCGCGGGGTGGTCTGTGTGGGCGCTCGATCGTCGTCGCGCGCGTAGCGCCCGACCAGATCCGAACCGAGGTCGACCGCCAATACGATGTCCGCGCCCATCGCACGGCACAATGAGACCGGAATTGGATTGACGACGCTTCCGTCGACGAGGTAGCGACCCTCGTACGGTACCGGCTGAAATAGGCCCGGCACGGCGATGGAAGCGCCGATCGCGGTC
>DATHHZ010000472.1:0-2529 GCA_035316965.1 Burkholderiales bacterium
TCCGCCGAGATTGAGGCGATCGGCATAGACAGAGACAATCGAGCGCTTCTCCCCTCGGTGCTTTCCTTTTTCGTATGCGTAGACCGCATCGATCGCCGCATTCCCGCTCAGAACCGGCTCGTTGTACGTGTTGACGAGCGCGGCGATGTGCGCGAGGGGAAATCGCTCGCGCAGCGCAAAAATAAGCGGCGTAGTGCAGACCAGGTCGCCGATGTTGTCGCGGCGGATGACCAGGATGCGCGGACGCGCCGCCTCGTTTCCCGTCACGGAGGATAGCTTACGATTCATGGGGGTTCGGCGAGTGCCGTCCGCGTCGCGGCTCGACCAAGAAGCCAGTCTTCAGACGCTACGGTTTCTCGCAAGGAAATTGAACAGCCGCTTGCCCAACGTCTTTCTTGTCCCTATGTCGAACCACTGCGAGAGGAACTCCAGCAGTTCGAAAGACCGGTTGCCGTGAAGCTCGCCCGTGATCCAGCCCACGCGCTCGAGCACCCGCGGCTCGAAGGCCGCGAGGATATCGTACTCGGCCCCCTCGACGTCGATCTTGATGAGCTCCGGTGGCGGCGCTGTGCCGTCCTCGATAATCGCCCGCGGTGTGCGCACGTTCACCTTTTGCCCCTGTTCCTTGGCGGTCCCGGTGTCGTGGAACGAGAATCCGCCGAGATTGAGGGGCGAATCCGAGGGCCGAATCTCGAACGTCCCTTCCTTCGCCCCCAGGGCGAACTTGTGCGGCCGAATTCGGTCGAGCCCCTCGATGTTGCGTACGATCATCGCGTAGTTTTCCGGGATCGGCTCGAAGCAATGAATCTCGGCCTGCGGAAAGCGGTCGGAGAAGTAGAGCGATGCCGCTCCGATGTTGGCACCGATATCCCACACACAGCTCGGGTCAAACCCTTCCGGGATGTGGTACTCCGCCTTGGTTCCCCGCCTTAACAGGATCTTGTAAATCACCTCCGGATCGCTGCTGCCGGGCCGGTAATGCAACTGGCGGCCCCGCCAGCGGAAGCTGGACACGGCGCCGGGGACGTAGCGTGAAGGATCGCGGTCGCGTACAAGCTGCAGCGATCGTGAGCGCAGCAACCATTTTAGAGTGTGCCTGCTGAGCACGACATGTCCCTTTGGCCTTCCAGGCGATCCAATTGATCCGGCCAAACACCTAATCCTGCCCGATGTTACCGCGGATCTGCACGCTTACGGTAACATTCGGGCCTACGCTCCGCGGCCTCAATGAGCATCGATCCCGCCCGCATCAATATTGCCGCCACGGAAGCGTTGTCGGCGTTCCAAAATCGCGTCGCCGGCATTCCGTACGAGCGAAAGGGCATACTCTATTCGGAGATGTTCTTTCTCTATTTGTGTGCGCAGGCGGCCAAACCCAGCCGCATTTTCGAGTCCGGACGGGCGCGCGGCCAAAGCACTCTGCTGCTCTCGACTATTTTTCCGGAACTGCAGATCGTAAGCATCGAATCCGATCCGAGTTCTCCCGACGTTCAGGTCGCGCAAGATCGCTTGCGTGGACGGGACAACGTATCGCTGCGGTTCGGCGACGCAACCCGGATTCTTCCCGCCGAAGTGCGGCGAGGCGACCTCATTCTCGTAGACGGGCCCAAGGGTTTTCGCGGGCTGCGCCTGGCCTTGCGGCTGCTCGCGACCGGAAGAGTGAAGCAGGTTTTCGTTCACGACTGCGCATATGGAACCGAAGAACGCGCCTTTCTCGACGCCCATCTTCGCGGCCCGTTGTACAGCGATTCGATCGAATTCGCGCGCGTTGCGCGCGTGCTAGACGCAGGCTGCTCGACCGATATTCCCCCGGATCGCCGCTTCGACGGCGAGCGGCCGCCACGCGCATACGGTTACGGCCTGGCATGCATTCCGTTCGACCCGGCGGTCTCCTATCGGACCCTGTTCGCTCGGGCCGTCATCGCCGGAATCAGGTCCCGTATCAAGCATAGAGTCGCGGATCATGGGTGAGGCCTTGCATTGCGGCGTCGGCGTTTGAATGTCTGCCGGCAGCCCCTCGTTTCTTTTCATCAACGTCGCGCGCATTGGCGACACACTGCTCGCGACGCCGGCCATGCGGGCGATCGCCACGGCCTACCCCGGCTGCCGGATCACCGCGCTCGCCCATCCCAAGCGAGCGGAGGTGCTGCGCGGGCTGCCGTTCGTAGCGCGCGTAGGCGGCATCACCAAGAACACCGCGCCCTGGCGGGGGCGGCTCGGGAGGCCGCGCTACGATTACGCCCTCGTGTACGGCTTCGACGAGGCGCTCGTCGCCTACGCCCTGCGCGTAGCCGGGCTCGTGGTCGCCTTCCGGCAGCGCGACCAGGCGCTCAACCGGCGTCTTTACCGCTGCATGGACGAGCCACCCGCGGGCGCCGAGCACGCAGTCCTGCACCGCCTGCGGCTCGTGGCCGCCCTCGGGATTTCGGCCGCCGGACGGCGCCTCGCCTATAGCGTAACGCCGGACGAGGTGGCCGCCGCACGCGCGCGTCTCGCCGCCGAGGTTCCCGCGCGCGCCTCTCCCTTGGT
>DATHHZ010000473.1:0-3658 GCA_035316965.1 Burkholderiales bacterium
GTCCTGCAGCGCGCCGCGGCCGAAGCGCGCGCGAACCGCTGGGACTTCGATGCGGCCGCGATTTCCTCGCCCGAGATGGAGGCGATGCACCGGGAGCTGCTGCTGCAGGAGGTGCGATCGGGCCATCACGCCGACCTCGCGCCCGACGCGATGCCCTCGCACCGGGCCTGGGTGCCGCAGTTCCTGAACGTATTCGTCCAGGCGTACAACACCTCCCTCGTGAGGAAGGAGGATCTGCCGAAGTCCTATGCGGAGCTCGCGGACCCGAGATGGAAGGGCCGCCTGGGCGTGGAGGCGTCCGACAGCGAATGGTACTGCGGCGTGCTCAAGCACGTGGGTTGGGAAAGGGGCGCGAAACTGTTTCGAGACATCGTCGCGAAGGCCGGCTGGTCGGTGAGGAGCGGCCATACGCTCCTCGCCAACCTGGTCGCCTCGGGCGAGGTGCCCCTCGCGCTGACCGCCTACAGCTACCGCATCGAGCAGCTGAAGAGCGCGGGCGCGCCGGTCGAATGGTTCGGCATCGATCCGGTGATCGGCCGAGCCAACGGCGCCGGGGTTTCCAGACGGCCCCCGCATCCGAACGCCGCGTTGCTCTTCTACGAATACCTGATCAGCGATGCGCAGCCCTTGATGGTGAAAATGAACTATCTCGCGGCGAACACAAAGGTCTCCTCGTCACTGCGCGGAGTGAAAATCCGGTTCATCGATCCGCGCATACCGCTCGAGGAGCTCGACCGCTGCGTAAAGGCGTTCGACGATCTGAACGGCCGCGGCGCGCGGTAGCGGGAGGCTCAGGGAAGCGGCAGCAGGGGCTTCCTGCCCTCGTGCAGCTGCTGGTCGAAGGCGGTGAGCATCACCGCGGTGAACGCGTAGTTCGCCATCAGCGCGGTGATGTTGACGACCGCGGTCTGCCCGAAGACTCTCACCATCTCCGCGTAGGTCTCCGGGCGGACTTTCCTGTCGCGAAAGAGCTCGCGGCCGAAGGCGATGATCGCCGTCTCCTTTTCCGGTGCCTCCGAGACCGGCCTGCGGAACTTCACGATGTCGAGGATCTTCGGATCCAGGCCCTCCTTCAGTGCGACCGGCTCGTGCGCGGTCCATTCGAACTGGCTGTCGAACTCGCGCGCTGTCACGAGAATCGCAAGCTCCCTCAGGCGCGGCTCGAGCGGCACCTCGTTCCGCAGGATCCGGTTCATCTCCCGGAACGGCTCTCCCACCCTCGGGCTGTGCAGCCAGATGCCGGCGGGCCCCTGAAACCCCGCGAGCGTGGGGCGTTTCGGATCGAGAACCGAGTCGTAGACGCGCTTTCCCTGCTCGTCGAGCGCGTCGCGCTTCGGGAGCGGCAAACGAGAGCGTGATTCAGAATAGATGTCTTTGGGCAGAGTCGTCATGGTCGGTACCTTGGAAGCTTCCTCGCGCTGTGGGACGCCTGCGCATCCAGCGAGCACGGTGGAAACGATCAAAAGGAAGCGAATCGATCTCATCCTTCCCCCTTCCTACTCCTTCACCGCCCCGGAGTGCTTGATCGCAAGCGCGAACTTCGCGATTTCCGCGTCCCAGAATCTCCCGAACTCCGCCGCGCCCATGAAGCGCACCGTGAGGCCCGCGTTTTCGTAGGCTGCGACGACCTGCGGCTGCGAGAGCGCGCGTCTGATTTCCGCCTCGAGCCGCGCGATGATCTGCTGCGCAGTCCCGGCGGTGGTCACGACGCCCGACCAGCCGTTGATCTCGAAGTCAGGATACCCCGACTCGATCATGGTCGGCACCTCGGGCAGCTGCGGCACGCGCCGCGCGCTCGTCACCGCGAGCGCGCGCACCCTGCCGGCGCGGATGTGCGGCAGCGAGGGCGGCACCGAATCGACCATGATGTCGACGTCGCCCGCGAGGAGCGCCGTCATCGCCGCGGCGGCGCCGCGATACGGAACGTGCACGATGTCGATCGCGGCGTAGTACTTGAGCAGCTCCGCGGAAAGATGCACCGAGGTTCCGGCGCCGGTCGAGGAGTAATTGAGCTTGCCGGGATTGCGGCGCGCCAGCTCGATCAGCTCGGCGAGCGTCTTCGCAGGCGTCCTCGGCCCGGCGACGAGCACGTTCGGTATCACGCCGACGAGCGCGACGGGCGCGAGGTCGCGGCGCGGGTCGAAGGCGAGGTCCTTCACCATCGACTGCACGATCGCCACCTGAGGCGTAGCCGAAAGCAGCGTGTATCCGTCGGGCAGCGCCTTTGCCACCGCTTCGCCGCCGGCGACGATGCCTCCCGCGGGCCGGTTCTCGACCACCACCGGCTGGCGCAGCGCTTCGGCGAGGCGCGGGGCTAGCACGCGCGGCGTGATGTCGGCGATGCCGCCGGGCGCGCTCGCGACGATGTAGCGGATCGGGCGGCTGGGGTACGGGTCGGTGTTCTGCGCGGCGGCCACGGCGCTGGCGAGTGCCGCGGCCGTCGCGGCGGCTCGGAGCTTCATCGGCGCTCCTACTTCAAGCCCTGCTCGGCGATCCAGCCGGTTACGGTATTGACCAGCAGATCGCGGTTATTGACGAAGCCGTGCTCCGCCGGGCCGCGCAACCTGTTCGGCAGCACCACGTATTTGATGCTCGGCACGAGCGAGCCCGGGGTGTTCGCGGCGGACAGCAGCATGTTGGGCTCGAACGCCTGCACGATAACGTCGCCCTCGTCGCGCACCATGAGCACCGGGTACGGTACGCGGCGGATCCAATAAGTGCCGTCGGCCGCGCTCGAGTTTTCCCCGCGGTAGCTGAGGAAGTGTCGGCCGGTCATCGGCACCTTCTGGCCGGTGATCCAGTTCATCTGCACCGTCATCAGGTCGGTGTCCTTGCCCTCGCGCAATGATTTCACCGCTGCAGCGGAAAGCTCGCCCCAGTTCTCCTCGTTCTGCACCAGGAGATTGCGCGATTTCCACGGCAGGTTGCCGAACATGCCGGTGAGCACCACGGCCTTGATGTCCTTCTCCCAGTTGTTCGCAGCGTAGAACTGCACCTGGATGTTGCCCAGGCTGTGGCCGTGGAGCACGAGGCTGCGGTACCCGATCGAGCGCGCCGTGTACACCGCTGCCTCGATGTCGCGCCTGACCTCCATGAAGTTGTCGGTGTTCACGCGCTTGCCGGACTGGCGCGTGTTGATTCCAAGCACGCCGTAGCCTTTGGCCGCGAGCCCCCTGGCGAGGGGTCCGTTGGGATTGCCGTGGAACGTTTCGCCGCTGCCGTGCACGCTGACGACGAGGGGCATGGAGAATATCGGCCGCGCGCCCGGATGCCAGAGCGCCGCATCCACCCGCGAGCCGTCGATTGCCTTGATGGCGAGAAAGCGCAAGCTCGTGCCGGCCGGGGCATCGTACTCAGCAGGCACTTCCGCCGGACGGGTGATAAATTCGTACTCGATGCCTGCCGCGCGCTCTGCGATCGCGACTTCGATACTGCCGAAAGTCATGCAGAACGCGACCAATCCGTGCGAAACCCACGATTTCATGATGCGACCCCTCTTCTCCCTGGTTGAAGCGCCCGAACAGTATAGTCCGGTGCAGAACGGCGGTCGGCGAGGTGCTAGAGTTCCGGCATGCCGAGCTGGACACGCATAGGGGCCGCGCTCCTTTGCATCGCGGCGCTCCTTCCTCAAGCCGCGGCGCAACCAGGGGGCAAGCTG
>DATHHZ010000474.1:0-9492 GCA_035316965.1 Burkholderiales bacterium
CTCCTCAACCGCACGTTCGCGCGCGCAAAAGGAATTGCCGACGAGTTCGGCGGACCGATCAAGGCCCTGCCCTGGGAACAACGCCACGAGGTTCTAGAAGGCGCGGCGATGGTCGTCAACACCACCAGCTGCGGCATGGTCGGCCAGCCCTTGCTCGACATCAGTCTGGACAAGCTGCCGAAGACCGCGCTCGCCGCCGACATCATTTACATCCCGCTCGAGACGCCGTTTCTCGCCGCGGCCCGCAAGCGCGGCAACCGCACCGTCAACGGCCTGGGCATGCTGCTGAATCAGGGCCGTCCGGCGTGGAAGGCGTGGTTCGGCATCGAGCCGGACGTGACGGCGGAGCTGAGGGCGATGATCGAGAAGACGATCTAGGAGTATGGTCGGAAGTGATCCGCGTGCTGGGCGTGAAGCCGGACTGAGGGCCTTCACTTGTTCAAGAACAGGGCGTTCCAGAGTTTTTCCAACTTCGGGTTTTCGTCCAGCTCCACGACCGGGTCCATCATGGTGTAGGCGAAGTTGCCGAGGTCGGTCTTCACCTTCAGGCTCGCAGGCGGACGGCCGAGCGAATTGAAGAGCTCCTGGCCTTCCTGCGAGAGGACGAAGTCTGCAAACAGCAGCGCAGCGTGCGGATGGGGCGCGTTCCTCGCGAGCCCGATGCCCAGTGGCTGGCCGATGACCGGCTCGATCGGCACCCAATCGATGGGCGCGCCCGTGCGCTTGTGCGGCACGACGCCGCTGCTATAGACGGTGAGCCCGACCGGCACCTCCCCCGCGGCCACCAGTTGCGTGAGCAGCGTGTGCCCTGTACGCACGTCGGGCTTCATGGCGGCGAGCCCGTTGAAGAATTTCATGCCGCGATCCTCGCCCCAGAATTTCACGATTCCAGCGAGCCAGACGATGTCGCTCGCCTCGATGCCGAGCCGCCCTTTCCATTTCGGATCGAGGAAACCCTCGTAGGTCTTCGGCAAATCCTCCCGGCGCACGAGCTTCGTGTTGTAGGCCACCCCGAGATAGGACAGGCGGTCCGGAAACCACGCGCGATGGGATGGGATCGCGGCCGGAGTCAGGTCGGCGAGATGGGGGCTGTGGAATTCCGCGAAAATTTTCTCGCGGCTCATTCTTTCCAGGTCCGTCCCGATAGTCTCGACGGCATCGACGCTGAAACGCCGGGCCCGCGCTTCGGTGATCGTGCGCTGCGTGACCTTTTCGCTCGCCGAGCGCCACAGCTCGACCTTGATGCCGTGCTTCTTCTCGAACGACTGGGCCAGCGGAACCGACTCGCTCGGGGCAAGGGAGGTGTAGATGACGATGACGCCCTCCCTCCGGGCGTTTTCCAGAAGGCGCTGATCGCGGTCAGCACCGCGATACAGGTACAGCTTCTCGTTTCCCGCCTTCGCGGGCTGAGCATACGCGGGAAATACAGCGCACACGACGAGAAACGCCGCCCATGAATACTTCACCGCACGTCCGAAAGTCCAAGTCATGGGCTAAGTCGGAGTACCCGCTTACGCCCTGACCGCCTGCTCCAGGAGCCATCTGCGAAACGCGGCGACGGCGGGGCGCTCGGCAATGACCTCCGGGCACACGAGGTAGTACGCCGACTGCGGTTTCAGCTCCACCTTGAACGGCGCGCACAGCCTCCCCGACGCGATGTCGTCGTCGACCAGAGGTTTCAGGGCAAGTGCCACGCCCAGTTTCTGCGACGCCGCCTCGAGCGACAGGATGTTCGAGGAAAAATGCGGCCCGCGGCTGCCGTCGACGCGGTCGGCGACCCCCGCGGCCTCGAGCCATTTCTGCCAGGCGCTGCCGTGGGCGATGATGTCCATGGCGTCGTCGTGCAGGAGCACGTGGCGCGCGAGGTCTTCCGGCTGCTCGAGCGGCGGATCGCCGCGCGCAAGCTCCGGGCTCGCGACAACGACGGTCGCAACGTCGAAAAGGTGATCGGCGCGGTAGCCGGGATAGGTGCCGCCGCCCAGATGGATCTCGACGCCGGACACGTCGTCCCTCAAGTCGAGATTTCCGACGAGAGCGGCGGAGTCGAGCGCGCCAGCGTCGACCATCTTGCTCGAGCCGAAGACGCGCAATTCGACGCGTGGCTCGCGCTTCGCGAAATCGGCCAGGCGCGGCATCAGCCAGCGTGCGGTGAACACCGGCGGTGCCGTAATCAGCAGCTCGGTCTCTTCGGCGCGCTCGCGGATCGTCTCCACCGCGGCGGCGAGCGACTCGAAGCCCTCGCGCAGTTTCGGCAGGCAGGCGCGCGCCGCTTCCGTGAGCTGCACGCCGCGTCCCGCGCGGCGGAACAGCTCCACGCCGAGATACTCCTCGAGGCTCTTGATCTGGTGGCTGACGGCCGCCTGGGTGATCGACAGCTCGTTCGCCGCCTCCTTGAAAGAGAGGTGGCGCGCGGCAGCCTCGAATACCCGCAGCGCATTCAGCGGGGGCAGGCGGTAAATCACGGATGGGATGAATTTTTCTTATGCGACGGATGAGAATTCATCGTTTGTTGTTCCGCCTTCCCGGGACTATCTTTTAAGGCGTGATGAAAGCCAACATGAAATCCAGAAGCACCTTGCGCACGCCTTTCTGGCAAGCGGCCTACCAATCGCTCCCGGAAACCGCACGCCAGCGCTACCTCGCGGATATCGAGCACGCGGAACGCTGCGATCTCGCACTCGATGAGGTCCTCGAAACCCTGTCGCGAGCGAAGGGCGCTCTGGCCAGGCTGTTTGCTACGCCCACCAGGCCACGCTCGGCGCACTGACCGTTTGCTTCGCCGTTCGCGCGACCTGGCGTCTCCTCCTCCTTTAGCCAGTAGCGCGAGCGGCGAGCATCCGACGATCCCGTCTCGCCGAGCCGGCATCGGCAAACGCGTGTGGAGGAGAGCTTTTTGATGCGTCTGGGACTCACCCGAGCTTCGCCCGGAAATGGTCCCAGGTGCGCTGGAAGAGGTTCGCGTTCCAGAGCTTCTCGCGGCATAGCGCCCGCTCCTCTTCGTTGAACGAGTAAGGCTTGCCGATCTGCAGCGCCATGTACTGCCGGTAGGCGTTCTCCTCCATGTAGTTCGCGAGCACGAACGCCTCGACGATGTCCTTGCCGACCGTCACCGCGCCGTGCGACTTCATCAGCGCCGCCGGCCGGTCGCCGAGCGTCGCGGCGAGCCGGTCCGCCATCGCCCGGTTGTTGATCGAGTTCGGCGAATCGAGGACCGGCACCGGATAGACCAGGGACCCCTGCGCATACACCGGCAGGTAGGTCTCGCCGACCATGGTGAGGAACGTCGACCACTTCGGATGCGCGTGCACGATCGCCTTGACGTCCGACCGCACCCGGTAGATGCCGCAATGCAGATGACGCTCGAGCGGCGCATTGCCCTTGCCTTCGATCTGATTTGCTTCGAGGTCGATCGTGCAGATGTCATCCACCGTGAGCCGGCTGCGCTGGCACGACCCGATGTTGATGAAGACGCGGTTGTCGTCGAGGCGGACGCTGCAATGGCCGTTGTAGTCGATGATGTCGGACTGCTCCAGCATGCGGATGCAGTCGACCAGCTGCTGCCTCAATTCGGCCGTGGCGCCGACACGCTGCTTCAATTCGGCTGCTGACATGGTTTGCCTCCCTCGATAAGCCTTACCACTTGACCTCGCTGCGGACCTGGCTGCGCCAGAGATCCCAGGCGCGCATGCCCGCGGTCTGGTTGACGGCGTCGGAAAGCCGGCCTTCCTCGAGGTCGAGCGCGGCGATCGGCGCACCGCCCTTGAGCGCCGTGGTCCAGTGCTGGATGCGGGCATTGACCTCGGTGTACACGGCGCGGAACACCGCCGTCTGTAGCGTCGGCCCGCAGGCGACGCTGCCGTGCGCGCGCATGAGCGCGACGTTTTTCCTGCCCATGACGGCGGCGAGAGCCACGCCCTTGAGCGCGTTGCTGACCAGCATGTCGGTAGCGCCGAACTTCTTGTGGATGTCGAACACCGGGACGCCCTCCGCGATGAAGGCCGCGTTGTGGAACATCGCCTGCATCGGAACGCCGACGAGCCCGAAAGGGATCACCGAGGGCGAATGGCTGTGCACGATGGAATGAATATCGGCCCTCGCCTTGTAGATCTCTCCGTGGATGAATCGCTCGAGGAAACTGGAGCGGCCGTTGGCGTTGCAGGGATTGCTGTCCAGATCGTACTCGATGATGTCATCGGGCGTCACCAATGCGGGGGCGATCGAGCGCGCCATCAGGTAGCGCTCGGGCGCGTGAGGATGGCGCATCGAGACGTGGCCGAAGGCGTCGACGACGCCCTGGGCGACGAGGACGCGGCTCGCCGCGGCCAAGTCCGCGATCTGCTCGGCCGAGACCGGGCCGCCCGATTTAGGCGAGTCGCCTGGATTCAGGTTCGACATGTGGTTTTTCGAGGTTCGATTGCCCAATGCCGATGATAGCGGAATTGCCGTCCCGCGCGGCGGAACAGCTCCCATGGATTGGAGCGCGCATGCAACGCGTGAGAAAATGCGGATCGACGGTCATTTTTGGGGGAACGCGGGTGGAAAGCGTGTTGGCTGCAGTGAGAACGGGTCCAGGGAGAACCGAGATCCGAGAATTTCCCATGCCGGACATCCCCGAGGACAGCGCGCTCATGAAGATGGAGGTCGCCGGGATCTGCGGCACCGATGTGAAGCTGTACAAGACCCCGCCGTCGAACACTCCCGTGATCATGGGGCACGAGAACATCGGCACGATCGCCAAGGCGGGTCGCGAGTTCACCCGACGCAAGGGCTTCAAGGAAGGCGACCTGGTGTTCGTCGAGCACTACGTCATGTGCGGCAAGTGCGAGTGGTGCCACCTGGGCCAGTACCGCCACTGCGAGAACACCGACTGGCGCACCAACCCCGACGCCATCCGCTACGGCTACACCTCGGCCGAGAAGGCTCCTCATCTTTGGGGCGGATTTGCCCAATACGTGTACCTCCCGTGGAACGCCGTCGTGCACCGGGTGCCGAAGGGCGTCACGCCTGAATTGGCGGGACTGGTCACCCCCATGGCGAACGGCGTCGAATGGTCGCTCTTCGACGGCGGCGTGGGCTACGACTCCACCGTGCTCATCCAGGGCCCGGGGCAGCAGGGTCTCTCACAGACCGTGATCTGCAAGCAGGCGGGCGCCTCGCTCATCATCGTCACGGGCACCTCCAAGGACGCCGCGCGGATGAAAGTCGCCAAGGAACTCGGCGCCGACTACGTGATCGACGTGCAGAAAGAAGACCCGCTCGCACGCATCAAGGAGATCACCGCCGGCCGCGGCGTGGACGTTGCGCTCGACTGTACCGCGGGTGCCGGGACTCTCCCGATCCTGCTCGGCGTGGAAGCGCTCAAGCGCAAAGGCGGGACGATCGTGGTCCAGGGCGAGATGAAGGAGTTCCCGAATTTTCCGCTCGAGCGTGTCACGGTGAAATTCATCACCATCAAGAGCGCGCGCGGCCACAGCTACAAGGCCTGCGAGCTCGCCCTCGCCCAGCTCGCCTCGAAACGCTTCGCGCTGGAGAAGGTGACGACCCACCGGTTCGGGCTGAAGGACGTGGATCTTGCGATCAAATCCGTCGGCGGCCAGGGCGTGCCGGACGTGATCCACGCTTCGCTCATGCCCTGGAAGTAAGCTGCCCGCGGGTTATCGTCTGACCGAACGCATCTCCACGACCTTGTTCGCGGTCTCCTAGCGTCACGCGAAGTGCCCAACCTGCCCCGCGGTCTCACGGCCCTGCGCGAGCGCAACTACGTCCTCTACGCGCTCGGCCAATTCATCTCGCAGCTCGGCAATTGGGTGGAGCAGACCGCGGTCGCGTGGATACTCTACGAGATGACGAACTCGCCGCTGCTGCTCGGCTTGAGCGGCCTGTTCCGGGCCGTGCCGATGATTGCGCTCTCCCTGTTCGGCGGGGCAATCGCCGACCGGGCACCGCGTCGAGTGCTGTTGCTTTTCACCGAATCCTCCATGCTGATCGCGTCGCTGACGGTGGGGATCTTGGCGCTCACCGGTCAACTCCTGTTCTGGCATCTGTATGTGCTGAGCTTCGTGAGCGGTACCCTCTCGGCGTTCTCGATCCCGGCGCGCCACGCGCTCTTCGCCGGCCTCGTGCCGCGCGCTTCCCTGCAGAGCGCGGTCACGTTCAACGCAGTGGCGGTACGCGCCGGCGCCTTGATCGGACCTTCGATCGGCGGTGTGGCCTTGGCGTACGGCGGTTACGCGTTGCCGTTTTCCATCAATGTGGGAGGTTTCCTCGGGATGTTGCTGGCGTTGGCGGCGATGCGCCTCCCCGCTCGTAAGCCGGATGCGGTTTCATCTCCACGGGGCATGTGGCAGGGAATGACGAGCGGTCTGGACTTCGTCTGGCGCAGCCCGCTGCTCAAGGTCGCGCTCGGACTGGAAATCGTGAGCGGTCTGTTCGGCCACAACGTCGCGCTCATCACCATCATCGCTCGTGATGCGATCGGCACGGGTCCGGAAGGCCTGGGATTGCTGCTCAGCGCCCTGGGTGCCGGCGGGCTGCTGGGCATGGTGTTCATGGTGGCGTTCCAGATCGAGCGACATGTGCGCGTGATCATGACCGCGGGTGCCTTGTATGCGGCGCTCCTCGCAGCGTTCGCGCTCTCGCCCTGGCTCGGGTTCTCGATGGTCCTGCTGTTTGCGGTCGGTACGGTCGACGGCATATGGGCGGTCACGCGCAACACGCTGGCGCAGTTGCTGGTGAGCGATGAGCTGCGCGGGCGCGTGATGTCTGTCGTCGTGATGGCCACGCGCGGCAGCGCGCCGCTCGGCCGCGTGCAGGCCGGATTCGTCGCCGGTCTGGTCGGCGGGCCGGCGGCGGTCCTGGTCGGGGCCGCGGTGATCGGCACCGCGGTATTCTATTCGTGGCGGCTGCGTCTGCCGGCCACCATCGAGCGGTAGACTCGAGCCGGCCGCTCTTTTTGCGCGGCGGGCCCTACTCCGGCTTGATGTTGGCGTCCTTGGCGAGCCTGGCGTAGCGCACCAGCTCCGCCTTGATGAAGTCCATGAATTGCTCCGGCGTGGTGCCGACGGGCTCGATGCCGAGCGGCGTGAGTTTTTCCTTGATCACCTGCGGGTCCTGCACGATGCGGTTGATCTCGGTGCTCAAGCGATCGACGATGGCGCGCGGCGTGCGAGCCGGCGCAAGCACCCCGGTCCAGGTCGTCACCTCGTAGCCCGGGAGCGGCACCGCCTCCGCGATGGTGGGAACATCGGGCAGCAGTGCCGTCCGCGTGCCGCCCGCGACTGCGAGCGCCCGCAGCCTGCCCGAGCGGATGTGCGGCAAGAGCGAGTTGATCGCGCCGACGGTGAAGCTGATCTCTCCGGCCAGCAGCGCCGGAACGATGCCCCCGGCCCCCTTGTACGGCACGTGCACGATGTCGATGCCGGTTCTCGCCTTGAGCAGCTCGGCCGCGAGATGATGGGGCTGCCCGATGCCGGCCGAGCCGTAGGTGAGCTTGCCCGGATTGGCGCGCGCATGCGCCACGAGCTCCTTCATCGTCGCCGCCGGCATGCTCGCGTTCACCGTGAGCACGAAAGGAACTGTGCTCACCTGCGAAATCGGCTCGAAATCCTTGACCGGGTCGTATGGGAGCTTGGCGAAGAAGGACGGATTGACCGTATGGCCGCTTGCCGTCAGCAGCAGGGTGTACCCGTCCGGCGCCTGCTTGGCCACGTACTCGGTGGCGATGTTGCCGCCTGCGCCGGGCCGGTTCTCGACGATGACCGGCTGCCCGAGCACCGGAAGCAGGCGCTCTGCGATCAGGCGCGCGAGCAGGTCGTTCGAGCCGCCCGGAGGCAGCGATACGATGATGCGAACCGGCCGCGCCGGCCAAGGCATGGACTGCGCCCAAGCCTGGCCGGCAGGCAGGGAAAGCGTCAGGGCGCAAATGATGAATGATCGCCGCGTGAACATGTCTTGTCCTCCCGTTCGGTCTGTTTTTGCGCCGCTGAAACGCGCGCCGTTATCGTGGTCGCCGCTCGGCCGCCGCAAAGGCATGAGAGGCACGAATGAGATCGCCCACGACCGCGAGCTCTTCCTCGTCGCGCGGTCCGTACACCATCACGATGTTCGCCGGCAGACCATAGCGGCCCGCCAGCGGATGGAACTCGGCCCAGCCGTTCTCGATGACCTTCTCAACGATCTCCGGCGGCAGCGTCATATGCAGGCTCCCGTCCCTCGGGGGATGGAGATGGGCGAACTCGCACTGGATCATGAACGCGCCGTGAGCCGCATGCCCGCACCCCGGCAAATGAAACGCCCGCGCGCCGGGAACCGAAACCAGGCTCGCGCCGACCGCCACGCCGGAGAGCGACCGGCCAATCTCGAAGACGCGTTCCTGCAGATCGGGCGGCGCGTTCTGATCGAGCTGCGTGTGCGGGTTCGTCGGCGTCGTGCGCGGGCGTGGACCTGTGCGGCGGGTATCGAGGTAGCTTTTCGTTTGGAGCGTCATGGCGGGCGTGCATCGCTGCGGGCGCGAGGAGATGATGCTGTCGCCGAACGCAGCGCGTCAAGGACTCGACCCGCCTCGCTATCGCCCGATACGGCGTGCTAAGCTTGCGCGCCCGTCACCGTCGTCCATGGCCGACTACACGCTCTCCGATTACCACGAGCGCAGCAAACATCGCCTGAACCGCTACGCGCCCGGGCCGGGACGGTTGGACTGGGCCAATCAACCGAATCCGTTCCGCCGTTATGAAGGCGCCATGCGCATCGAGCTGCCGCTTCTTGCGGACGATCTCGAGACCCGCTACAGCGCATTGCGCCGCGGCACCATGCCTGCGCCGCACGCCTTCGATCTCGATTCAGTCGCGATCCTGTTCGAACTGTCGCTGGGCATTTCAGCCTGGAAAGCCTACGGCGAAACCTCCTGGGCCCTGCGTTGCAATCCGTCGAGCGGCAATCTCCATCCCACGGAGGGCTATCTGGTGACGGGCGGCGTGGCGGGGCTTGCGGCCGGCGTCTATCACTACCTGAGCTGCGATCACGCGCTCGAGCGTCGCGGGGAATGGGACAGGCCGGTCGAGTTTCGCGGCTTCCTGATCGGGCTCGCGAGCATCACCTGGCGCGAAACCTGGAAATACGGCATGCGGGCGTTTCGCTACTGCCAGCACGACTGCGGCCATGCCATTGCCGCGGTGAGCTACGCTGCATCCGCGCTGGGCTGGCGCTCGCGCCTACTTGCGGCGCCCGGCGACGCGCAGATCGCGGCGCTGCTCGGGGTCGATCGCGAGGCGGCCTCAGCCGAAGCAGAGTCGCCGGAATGCCTGTTGTGGATTTCCGCGGGCGGGCCGTCGCCGGCAGAACTGCCGCCTGCCCCGTCGCGCTGGCATGGCAAGGCCAATCGACTGAGCTCCGATCACGTCGAGTGGACGGATATCGAACAGGCGCATCAGCTGACAGGCAAGCAGCACCTGGATCATGAGAGCGCCGATTGGACATCCCCAGCGCACAAGGCTG
>DATHHZ010000475.1:0-5482 GCA_035316965.1 Burkholderiales bacterium
TCGTTTAACTACCCGGGGGCAAATATCCTTTTGCATAACGCATCAGATTACCAAAACACGGGACATTATAATTAATTTTACCACTAGACTCGCTCCGATCGCCCCTGCTGAGGGGTACGCAGGTGGAGCGAAATTGACATAGGGCCGATTGTGGACCATCCAGCACGGGTTCAAGCATCGGATTGCAGCGCGCCAGCGAGCCGCCCTGGCTTCAGCGGCGAATTGATTCTACTATCCGTTATGAGGATCAGTCCGCAATTTGATGAGGAACTGGAATCAATCGTCCTGCGTCGAGGTGATAGGTTCGGCGGATGGGTTTTTCCAACTTGGGGGAGGAATACATGAATTCCAAGAACGGCTGGACCATGCGAGGGATCTTTGGATCGGCGATTCTCGCCGCGTTGATGGCTACGCCGTGCTGGGCGCAGTTCACGCCGCCAGCCTCACCGTCCTACTGCCCTTGGCCTGCCTGGAAATTACCCCCGGCACAACCCGGCGACGCGATCGTCTATACCGATTCCCACGGGGTCCAGTACACGAAGGCTCAAATGGACTCGGTGTACGACCAGGTGTGCTGGCAACAGGATCCTCCTGATACTGGCGCGCGCAGCAACCAGTTAAGGGCCGAGTTCCTCGAGCGCTTCGGCCCTCCCGAGCGGTATGCGTATGGCCCGACCGCAAATGAAGGGCTGGATCTGTATCGGACCCCCGCCGGGCGGCACGCGCCCACCATGATTTACATCCACGGCGGAGCGTGGCGAGGAGGTTCGGCGGCCGGCTCCGGGTCTATGGCAGAGAACTTCGTCACAGCGGGAGCAAACCTCATCGCTCTCGACTTCATCAACGTCATACAAGCGGGCGGAAACCTCATCACGATGGCGGAACAGGTCCGCGCAGGCGTCGCGTGGGTGTACCAGAACGCGAAAAAGCTCCAGATTGATCCGAATCGCATCTACGTCTCGGGCTTCTCTTCCGGCGGTCATCTTTGCGGAGTCGTGATCACCACCGATTGGGCGGCCAGAGGTCTGCCCAGCGATTTCATCAAGGGAGCGGTCTGTGGCAGCGGCATGTATGACTTGTATCCCGTGTCTCTTTCGGCCCGGAACCTCTACGTGAATTTCCAGCTGAACGACACGATCAACAAGCTCAGCCCCATTCAGCACATGCAATACATTCGCTTCCCCGTCGTGCTCAGTCACGGAACGAAGGAGACCCCCGAGTTCCAGCGGCAGACGAAGGATTTCGCAGCGGCGTTGGAGGCGGCCGGCAAAGACGTGAAGCTGATCGTCGCGCAGGGGTACAACCACTTCGAGCACAACGAAACGTTTGCGAATCCCTTCGGCCCTCTCGGTCGGGCCTCACTGGAACTGATGGGATTGCAGCCTGGTGCGGCGCTGATCTGGGGGCAGCGGCCCAAGTAACTAGAGCCGCTTGCGCGTCTGCGCGTCGAAAGGTATTTGCCATAGGACGGACGAGAAGAAGTTTCATATCCTTACAAGAGGAGGTCGCCTCATGCGCACGTGCTTCTTTGTTCAGCCGCAGTACGTCTTGTTCGCCGCGCTGGCAGCGTTGCCGGCGATGGCCGCCGCGAGCGCGCCATGTCAAGTGGCCACATTCCAGGCGCTTGGGCTGCCGGAAACGTCGATCCTCCTCGTCGAGTCATTGGGCGCGGGTTCGCAACCGTCGCCGGTGGGCACGATCGAGGCGCCGATCTGTCGCGTGCGCGCGCGCTTCGACCCGGCGAACTTCTTCGAGGTGTGGCTGCCGACCTCGACCTGGAACGGCAAGTATCAGGGCGCGGGCAACGGCGGCCTGGCCGGGGCGATCACCTATTCGGACATGCGCAGCGCGATCGCGCGCGGCTACGCCACCTCGTCGACGGACACGGGGCACAGCTCGAACGCGGCCACGGATCCGTGGTGGCGCGACGCGCAGGCCATCAAGGACTACGGCTACCGCTCGATTCACGAGACAGCGCTCCGCTCCAAGGCCATCATCAACGCCTTCTACGGTAACGCCCCCTCGAAGTCGTACTTCAACGCATGCTCCACGGGCGGCCGCCAGGCCTTCATGGAGGCGCAGCGCCACCCCGACGACTACGACGGCATCATCGCCGGCTCGCCGGTCTACCGCGTCATCGATCTGCGCGCGCGGCACGTCAACACTTGGCAGTGCAACTACCTCGACCCGACGGGCGCGCACGCCATCCCTGCGTCCAAGCTGAGGCCGATCTTCGAGGCCATCATCGCGCAGTGCGATCACGTCGACGGACTCGTCGACGGCCAGGTCGACGATCCGCGTCGCTGCGACTTCAAGCCGAGCAGCATCCAGTGCGCGGGCGCGGACGACGGGCGTTGCCTCACGGCGGCGCAGGTCGAGACGTTTCAATGCATCTACAACGGGCCGACTGACCTGAACACCGGCGAGCTGCTCTACCCCGGACCTCCGCTCACCTCCGAGCTCGATGAGGCCCAGAACATCGGCGCGGTGCCGAACCCGCAATACACGATCTTCTTCGCCAACACGGTGTTCGAGAATCCGGCCTACGACTTCAAGACGTTCCGCTTCGACGTGGACCTCGCGTACTCGCTGAACAAGCAATACGAAGGCGAGACGCTCGAGTTCATCCACCACGCCGAAAGCCCCGACCTCCGGGCGTTCGCTTCGCGCGGCGGCAAGATGATCATCTGGCACGGCTGGTCCGACCCGCTTCCCCAGCCCGTTGACACGATCGCGTACTACGAAAAGGTCGACAAGTTCTTCAAGAAGAACGTCCACGGCCGGGACAAGACCCGCGTCGAAGACTTCGCGCGGCTCTTCCTGCTCCCGAACGTCGGTCACTGCGGCGGCGGCACGGCGGGCGGCCCGAACACCTGGGACCCGCTCACCGCACTCGAGCAGTGGGTGGAGGGCGGCGTGGCTCCGGAGCAGATCGTCGCCTCGCGCGTGAACAGCGGGGTCGTCGAGCGCACGCGGCCCATCTGCGCCTATCCGAAGCGCGCGCGCTACGTCGGCTCCGGCGGCATCAACGACGCGTCGAGCTTCGTCTGCAAGAAGGGCGGCTGGGAAGACGACGACTGACAATTCGAGTGGATCAGGGAAGGAGCAGACATGCCATACAACGCAGTCACCCTCCGGCAGGCGCTCTAGGGGGGCGAAATTAACATAAGACCGATGCGCGCGGCTCCGGGACAGGTTCAAGCATCGGATTGCAGCGCGCCAGCGAGCCGCCCTGGCTTCAGCGGCGAATTGATTCTACAATCCGTTATCCGTCGTTATCCGTTCTCCGTTCGAACACCGCGTTGACCGCGCCCGGGTTGATGTTGCGGAGGCCTATGCCGCGGGGGAGCTGAAGCACCTCGCGCTAGTGGACAAGAGCATGCCTGTGATCGCCATTACGCCCGAGGACGCGCTTCTGGAAAAGCTCAAATCGAACCTTCAGGAAGTGCGCGCCCGCGGCGGCGAGCTGCACGTGCTCGCTGACGAGGACACGCGCATGGTCGCGGGCGACGGCATCCACGTCATCCGGATGCCCGATCACGCCGGTCTTCTGTCTCCGATCCTGCATACCGTGCCCCTGCAGCTGCTCGCTTACCACGCGGCGTTGGAGCGAGGCAACGACGTGGACAAGCCCAGGAATCTAGCGAAGTCGGTCACGGTCGAATAGGCTTGGACATGCTTTGATTTGATTTCCGTGACATTAGAGTCCAGGACAGTCAAGAGCAAAGAAGAGTTGGCGTAGTCGGCGTGGATTGGCCCGCTGCCGCGGGCTGAGGCCAATCGCATCGGAAGGCGCTAGGGATCTCATACTCAACGATATTCGTGCCTGCGGCGTTGACGCACGCGCCCCGAGCGCGCTCGATTGCGTGCGATTCAGACATTGCGATATCACCGGGGCGCGCGTTGCCGCGTTGCTCGCATCATGTCAGGATGCAGCGAGCGAGGCGCGGGAGGGGCGGGCAGGACGGCCAAAGGCGGCGTGTATCGCCAGCGTAAGCCGCGCGCGAGTCCCCTCTATCAATGCGCCGATCGCCACTTGGCGGAACTGCGATCCGAGGGGCGCCTGCAGCGGCTGCTCGAAGAGCACGTCATCGAGCGCTTCCTCAAATGCGGCGATCCGCACCACGGGTTCGCGCGCGTGTATTGCCCCGAATGCCGTCACGATTAGCTGCTCGCGTTTTCGTGCAAGGCTCGGTATTTCTGTCCGAGCTGTCACCAGAAGCGCGTGCTCGCCTATGGGGATTGGGTCGAGGAAAACGTTCTTGCGCCCGTACCTCACCGGCAATATGTCTTCACCGTGCCGCGAATGCTGCGCCCGATCTTCTCGCGCAAGCGCGGATTGCTCGCGGAGCTGTGCCATATCGTGGAGCATCTGTTGATCTCGGCCTACTCCCGCGCCGGGGTGGAGGGTCGTCCGGGCTTGATCCTGTTCGTTCAGACCTTCGGCGACCTGCTGACCTTCAACCGGACATCCATGTGTTGGCGGCAGATGGCGTTTTTCGCGCCGACGGTGCGTTCGTCGTGCTACCGGCGATTCCCGTGAAATTGCTCGAACGGGGGTGTCGCATTGCGGTGCTGAAGCTCCTTGTGGCCGAGGGCGCCATCGGAGAGCGGCTGTCGGGGAGCATGCTTGCCTGGCGCCACAGCGGCTTTTCCGTGCATAACGGCGTGCACGTTCCCGCCGGGGATATCGAGGGCCGCAAGAAGCTCGCGCAATACATGCTGCGCGCGCCGCTTTCCCTGGAGAAGATGACGTATCTCCCGGACGCGGGCATGGTCATGTACCGCTCTCACATGCACAAGGGCCTGAAGCGCAATTTCCAGTTGATGCCCGGCGCGCAATGGCTCGAATTACTTTGCCGCCATATTCCGGAGCGGTTCGAACACTTGGTGCGGTACGTCGGCTGGTACTCGACGAGGGTTCGCGGCGAGCGGGCCCGTAAGACCGTGCCGGGCGCAGCGGTGCAAGCGCCCGAGGATGGCCAGGTGATTGCAGCGCGCGCCCGGTCGGCGTGGGCGCGATTGATCTACAAGGTCTACGAGGTCGATCCTCTGGAATGTCCCCAATGCGGTGCGCCGATGCAGGTCATCGCGCTGATCGATGACGACGAAGTCATCCGCCGAATCCTCGAACATCTGGGCTGCTGGGCGCCGCGCGAGGTGCAACGGAATCAGCGCGCGCCGCCGAGGGACGGGAAGGGACTAAAATCACCGGCGCGCGAACTGACCTACCATCCCGTTCCCGACATCGCCTGAGCTGCTGAACGAGGACACCGCCCCGGATCTACCGGGGTGCGCGACAGGCCATGCCTTGGCGCGGCGGCTGGTATTGATTGCCCAGCAATTGACCACTAGACTCGCTCCGATCGTCCCTGCTGAGGGGTGCGCAGGTGGAGCGAAATTGACATAAGGCCGATTGTGGACCATCCAGCACAGGTTCAAGCATCGGATTGCAGCGCGCCAGCGAGCCGCCCTGGCTTCA
>DATHHZ010000476.1:0-8608 GCA_035316965.1 Burkholderiales bacterium
TGCTCTATCACAAGGACAACCCTTCCGACATCACCGGAATTCCGACCGGCTACCGCGACCTCGATCGCGAGACCTCGGGATTGCAGCCGGGCGACCTCATCATCATCGCCGGACGCCCCTCGATGGGGAAGACCGCGCTCGCACTCAACATGGCCGAGCACGTCGCTGTGGAAAACAAGCTTCCGGTGGCGGTGTTCAGCATGGAAATGTCGGGCAGCCAGCTCGCGATGCGCATGCTGGGATCGATCGGGCGGCTGGATCAGCACAAGCTGCGGACGGGGAGACTTTCGGACGACGACTGGAATCGCCTCACCAACGCCGTCGGGAAGCTCCACGATGCGCCCATCCTCGTAGACGAGTCGGGTGCGCTGAACGCGCTCGAGCTGCGCGCGCGCGCTAGGCGGCTGCACCGGCAGTACGGCTCGCTCGGCTTGATCGTGGTCGATTACCTGCAGCTCATGCAGGCGACGAGCGAAGGCGAGAACCGCGCGACCGAGATCTCCGAGATCTCCCGCTCGCTCAAGTCACTCGCCAAGGAGCTCAAGGTTCCGGTGGTGGCGCTCTCGCAGCTCTCCCGCGCGGTCGAGCAGCGCACCGGCCCGAAGCGCCCGATCATGTCGGACCTGCGCGAGTCCGGCGCGATCGAGCAGGACGCCGACCTCATCCTCGCGATCTACCGCGAGGAAGTCTACACGCCGGACACACCGGAAAGAGGCGTGGCCGAAATCATCATTCTGAAGCAGCGCAACGGCCCCATTGGCACGGTCAAGCTGACCTTCCTCGGGGAATACACCCGCTTCGAGAATTACGCGCAGTCCGGCGCGTTCTAGCCCTTCAGTTTCGCGCGGCGCTCCCGAGCGCGTCCCAGCGATCCACCCGAATTCTCGCGATGACCTGAAAGTCCGCGCCCAGCGGACGGATCACGGCCGCTTCACCCTCGGCGAGATAGGGCGCACCGGCGACGCTGTAGAACGGATTGCCGTGGCTGACGACCGCGAGGTTGCTTCCGGCGTGTACTGGCGTGGCCAAGATCCTTCGCAGGGCCGCGTAGCGCTCCGCGTCCGCCGGAGCGCTCGGCCCGCCGCGCACTTCCTCCATTTTCTCCGCGCGCCCGAAGAGGAGCTGCGCCGTTTCCACGGTGCGGCAGAACGGACTGGCGAGAACGCGCTCCACGGGAATGCCCAGATGCCGAATTGCCGCAGCGGCAGCCCGTGCATCGGACCGTCCCCGGTCGATGAGGTTGCGCTGATTGGCGCAGTCCTCGTAGCTCTTCATTCTCTCGTCGTTCTGGCTGAAATCAGTCGCCGCGTGACGGAAGTAGAGGACGTAGCCACCCTTGCGCAATTCGGCGAGCAGTTCCGCCGGCGGCAGCTCGCGCGACGGCAGCGAACTGCGCTCCGGTGCGGCCGGAGTCTGTGCCCAAGCGGGCGCGCACAGCAGGGCTGCGAGCGCAAATGCGAAACGAATCCCGCTCATTGACGAGTTAGCCGGCGCGCAGCGTAGCGGCTATTAAAAATAGTCAGTTCAGCCGCACGTATTGGTACTCCACCGGCAGGTTGTTGATACCCCGATCGGGCGGAGCGATCCACGCGGCCATTTTTCCGGGCTCGACCACGCGCTGCATGAGGCTCTTCACGTAGTCTCTGTCGGAAGCGCTCGGCAGCCAGCCGGGCATGCGCCGTTCGTGCTCCTCGCGGCTGACAGGATGGCCCTCGAGGTCGGTGGGAATGTTCGCCCAGGCACCGATCGCGCGGCGGAAGCGGTTGCTCGGCAGCTTAAGCTCGAAGTTGTAACCGGCGCGCTTGATCTGCACGTTCCAGCGCTTCAGTCCGATCTCGCAGTCTCTGATGTAGGCGTCGCGCAGCACTTCGTTCATGGCGTTGCGCATCGGGGATGTGTCCTTCATGACTCCGCCTTTGCCGTCCGGCACTTCGATCTCGAAGGTCGAATCGGCGCAGACGTGGTCCTGGTACTGCGTAGTCTCGTCGGGACGTCCCTTGATGCCGTTGGCGAAGGTCGTTGCGGCGTTCGAGGAGACCTCCGATCCGAAGAGATCGAGCGAGGAGCTGAACCAGAAATTGAGATAGCGCTGCAGCAGCGGCAGGTCCACCGCGCCCTGGCGGCGGATCGCCTCGGAGTCGTCGCTGCCGATCTCCTTCATCACTTCGAGCGTGCGCCGCACGATCCGGCCGAGGCCGGTCTCGCCGACGAACATGTGGTGAGCTTCCTCCGTCAGCATGAAGCGGCAGGTGCGGGCGAGCGGGTCGAACGAGGACTCAGCAAGACTTTTCAGCTGGAACTTGCCGTCGCGGTCGGTGAAATAGCAGAAGCAAAAGAACGACAGCCAATCCTCGATCGGCTCGTTGAAGGTGCCGAGGATGCGCGGCTTGTCCACGTCGCCGGAGTGGCGTGCGAGGAGCTCCTCGGCTTCCTCGCGGCCGTCGCGGCCGAAGTAGGCGTGCAATATGTACACCATCGCCCAGAGATGCCGTCCTTCCTCGACGTTGATCTGGAAGAGATTGCGCAGGTCGTAGAGGGAAGGGCAGGTGTGGCCGAGCCGGTGCTGCTGTTCGACCGAAGCGGGCTCGGTGTCGCCCTGGGTGACGATGAGGCGGCGGAACTGCGAGCGGAATTCGCCGGGCACCTGCTGCCACACCGGCTGGCCGAAGGAGTCCCCGAATCCGATGGTGCGATCTGCGATCGGATCGGCCAGAAAAATGCCCCATCGATACTCGGGCATCTTCACCGTGCCGTAATGTGCCCAGCCCTGGGCGTCCACGCCGACCGCTGTGCGCAGATACACGTCGGCGTTGGCGAAGTCGTTCGGCCCGAGCTCCTTCCACCAGTCGAGGAAACGCGGATGCCAGTGCTCGAGCGCGCGCTGCAGGGTCTTGTCGTTCGCGAGATCGACGTTGTTGGGGATCTTCTCGAAATAGTCGATGGCGCTCATACGCGCTCCCAGTTGAATTTGGCTTTCGCGCCGCTGCCATACACCTTCAGCGCGCCGTGCTCGCCCACCGCGTTGGGGCGAACGAAGATCCAGTTCTGCCAAGCGGAAAGCCTGCCGAAGATGCGCGTCTCCATGGTTTCCTTGCCTGAGAAGCGGAGATTCGCCTCCATGCCGGTAAGCGCGTCGGGGGAGAGGCTCGCGCGCTCCTCGATCGCGATGCGCACCTCCTCGTCCCAGTCGAGATCGTCGGGCGTGAAGGTGACCATGCCCAATTCGGAAGCGAGCTTAGCGTCGAGCTTATCGCCGATGCGCTCGCGCGCTGCCTCGACCGGCTTCGACTCGCCGCAGAAATGCGCGCTGATGCGCGCTTCCTGGCTGACCATCGGATAGGCACCGAAATTCAGATGCGACAGCGCGACCGTCGGCGCGCCGGCTTCATCGTCGGGCAACTGGAGCATGTAGCTGCGGTCTGCGGCAAGCACAAGCTCGAACAGCGTGCCCGCGAAGCATGAACCCTTGTCGATGATTGCGAACATGGTGCGCGAGGAGACGTCCAGCCTCGCCAGCGTGCGGCGCAGGAAACCGATCACCTGGCGCACGAACCAGTCGTTCTCGTTGGCCTTGAGGGCTGCGTCGGCCGCCAGCACCTTGTCCATGTCTCCACGCGTGTTGAAGATCCACGTACCGATCTCCAGGTCATTCGTGCGCAGCATCAGGACGGCATCGTCCAGCTCGCGCGCCATCGCGAGCGGCCACCACGCGTCGCCCGCAGCGCGGATCGCCTCGATGCTGGAAGAAATCTCTATCCGCGGCGCGAAGACCGTGATCGTTGCGGTGCGCTGCTTGCGGTCGATCACCGCGTCCACGTTGTCGTAGTGGTAGCCGCCGGCGTCGATCGCGCGCTTGAGCGGGTTAAGGGTCACGCCTTTCCCGCCCCCGCGCGTGCTCAGCGCGCTGAGCGCTGCGACCCGTTCTCGCACTGCATCCTTGAACGCCAGCGGCTTCGCGATGTGGTCGACCAGCTTCCATTGCTTGGCGCGGTCGGCGCGCACGCCTTCGCTCGTCGTGCAGAACACGTCGGCGAGATCGCGCCGGACTTTCCGCTTGTCGGTGACGCGGGTGAGGCCGCCCGTCCCGGGCAGGACGCCCAGCAGCGGCAGCTCGGGCAGGCTCGCCGTCGAGGAGCGATCGTCGATCATCAGGATCTCATCGCAGGCGAGCGCGAGCTCGTAGCCGCCGCCCGCGACCGTGCCGTTGACCGCGGCGAGGGACTTCAAGCCTTCGTGGCGGCTCGAGTCCTCGATCCCGTTGCGCGTTTCGTTGGTAAACTTGCAGAAATTCACTTTCCACGCGTGCGTGGACTGGCCGAGCATGTAGATGTTGGCACCGGAGCAGAACATGCGCTCGCGCGCGCTGGTGATCACCACGCACCTCACCTCGGGATGTTCGAAGCGGATGCGGTTAAGCGCATCCGCAAGCTCGATGTCCACGCCGAGGTCGTAGGAGTTGAGCTTGAGCTTGTATCCGGGTTTGAGAGCCTTGTCCTCATTCACGTCCATCGCGAGCGTCGCCACGGGCCCGTCGAAGGAGAGCCGCCAGTGAAGATAACGGTCCGGGTGCGTGTCGTAAGTGACGAGGGGAGGGGAGGGTTTGGTTTCAGGGACGGCACTCATGGGATTGGCTCCTGGTGCTAGGTGGCGACTGCCTTGCGCAGCGCCGAGAAACTCTGCTCCGTCGTCTTGCCGGCCGTGTCCATCGTGACGTCGGCTTGTCCATAGAGCACGGCTCGCCCGTCGAGTATACGCCGCAGATCCTCCATTGCTTGGTCGTTCCCGGCCATGGGACGGGTGTCGCCCTGCGCGATCACGCGCGCCATATGCTCCTCGGGCTCGGCCTTGAGCCACACAGTGAAGCAGGCGGACAGCAGGAGTTCGTAGGTTCCGGGTTCCGAAACGATGCTGCCGCCCGTGGCGATCACGGCGCGCTCGTTTTTTTCGAGCACCCTCTCGAGGCAGCGCCGCTCGTAGCGCCGGTAGCCGGCCTGCCCGTAGAGCAGAAAAATCTCCGAGAGACTGGTGCCCGCCTCGCGCTCGATCTCGCGGTCGAGCTCGACAAAAGGGGCGCCCAGTGCCTTGGCGAGCTTCGCACCGAGTGTGGATTTGCCCGCACCGCGCAGCCCGATGAGCGCGATCCGCTTCATGCGTTCGTCGCGCGCGCTGCCGTAATCGCGCACAAGCTGCGAACGCACCGCAGCGAGCGTCTGCCGCGGCAGACGCTTCAGGAATTGCGTGGTGAGAGTCAGCTCCACGACGTCGCCCGCGTCCTCGGCGAGCAGCTCGGTGAGCGGGAGATTGAGAGCTGTTGCGATCTGGCGCAGCAGAAGGATCGAAACGTTGCCCTGTCCGCCTTCGAGCTGCGCGAGGTAGCGCTCCGACACCCCCGAATCACCGGCAAGCAGCTTGCGTGACATGCCCCGCCTTGCGCGGGCTTCTCGCACCCGGTCACCCAGAGCGGCGAGGTAGTCACGCTCGCTTCGAACATCGCTTTCCTTTGTGTGGACAGCCTGTTGCGAATTCTTTTTAATGTGAATACTAGTTGTGCTCACCGATGCAATATAATGCTTGCTATGCGCGCCCCATGCAGTATGATGCACTCGATATTGAAACGCAAGCGGGAACGAGAAGAAAGCCGATGGCGCTCGAACTGACCATCCTCGTGGGAACGATGACCGGCACCGCCCAGCTGGTCGCCCAGGAGCTCGAGCTCACGCTCGACGATGGTGAAATACGCGTGCGGACCGCGACTATGGACGGCCTCGATGCAGGGGTGTTTTCGGGTGGCGGCCTGTTTCTGATCTGCTCGTCCACTTACGGGCAGGGCGACGTTCCTGACAACGCGAAGAACCTGTACGAGTCGCTTCAGACCGCGCGTCCCGACCTCTCCAACGTGCAATACGGCGTGATCGCGCTCGGTGACCGGACCTACGCCGAAACTTTCTGCAACGGCGGCAAGCGTTTCGACGCGATCCTCTCCGCACTGGGAGCGAGGCGCATCGGCGGGATCATGTTGCACGATGCCAGCGCGGGCACCATGCCCGAGGAAGTCGCGGTGACGTGGATGGCCGGCTGGATTTCGCTGTGTCGCAAAGAAGCTCGACTCACGGCCGGAGTTTGAATCGAAAAAGGGACAGACAATCGTGCCGTCGCTCAGGGCCGCTGACCACTCGGTCAGCCCGCCTAAGATCCATATTCCCCGCGACTACAACGCCGCGTACGATTTGATCGAGGGCAACCTCTCTGCCGGCCGCGCGGGCAAGGTCGCGTTCGTGGACGACACCGGTCAATATACCTTCGGCGAGGTCGCCGAGCGCGTTAACCGCTTCGGATCAGGGCTTCGGGCCATGGGCCTCGAGATGGAGCACCGGGTGCTGCTCGCACTCACCGACACGATCGATTTCCCGACTGCCTTCCTCGGCGCGATCAAGGCCGGGATCATCCCGGTCGCGGTGAACACGCTGCTCACATCGAGAGACTACGAATACATGCTCTCCGACAGCCGCGCCAGGGCGCTCGTCGTCTCGGAGCAGTTGTTGCCGAAGTTCGCGCCGCTCTTGCCCAATCTGCCGTTCCTGAAACACGTCATCGTTTCGGGCGCCGGCGCATCCGGTCACAAAGCGTTAGAGGACGTCCTCGCGAAAGGCTCACCCCAGCTCTCGCCCGCTCCGACGACCTCCGACGATCCCTGCTTCTGGCTGTATTCCTCCGGCTCGACCGGCACGCCGAAGGCCGTCGTGCACGTGCACTCGAGCATGGCCGTCACCGCGGATCTCTACGGGAAAGGCGTCCTCGGCGTCACCGAAAACGACGTGCTTTTTTCCGCGGCGAAGCTGGCCTTTGCGTACGGCCTCGGCAACGCGCAGACCTTCGCTCTCGCCATTGGAGCCACAGCCGTGCTTATGGCCGAGCGTGCGACGCCGACGTCGGTATTCAAGCGCCTCGCCGAAAGAAAGCCCACGATTTTCTACGGCGTCCCGACACTCTATGGGGCGATGCTCGCCAGCCCCGAGTTTCCGAAGGAGGAGTCCCTCACGCTGCGCCTGTGCGTCTCGGCCGGCGAGGCGTTGCCGGCCGACATGGGCAGGCGTTGGAAAGAGAGGACCGGCGTCGACATCCTGGAGGGCATCGGCTCGACCGAGATGCTGCACATGTTCATCAGCGCCCGGCCGGGAGATGTGCGCTACGGCGCGACCGGGAAGCCCGTACCCGGATACGAGTTGCGCCTGGTGGACGAGCAGGGAGCTCCGGTAGGGCAGGGCGAGATCGGCGAGCTCCAGGTGAGCGGACCGACATGTGCGGCGTATTACTGGAACAACCGCGAGAAAAGCCGCTCGACCTTTGTCGGCTCCTGGTTCAGGAGCGGCGACAAGTTCAGGCAGGACGAGGAGGGTTACTTTGTATACGCCGGGCGCACCGACGACATGCTGAGAGTCTCAGGCTTCTACGTCTCGCCCGCAGAGGTCGAGGCCGCGCTCGTCAGCCACGAGGCGGTGCTCGAAGCGGCGGTGGTCGGCCACGAAGACGACAACCGGTTGATCAAGCCGAAGGCGTTCGTCGTGCTCAAAGAGGGCCAGTCGCCGAGCGAATCCCTCAAAGCGACCATGCAGCAGCATATCAAGGACAGGCTCGCGCCTTATAAATACCCTCGCTGGATCGAGTTTGTGGACGAATTGCCCAAGACGGCAACGGGCAAGATCCAGCGCTTCAAGCTTCGCGGATAGTTGCTTTCGGTTCCTCGGCGGCTTAGAATTTGAACAATGGTTCAAGTTTTGAATCGCAGTTCGAACGAAGCCCCCTTGTCGGAGCGCATGCAGCGCAAGAGCGAGGCGCGACGCCTGGACATCCTGCGCGCCGCCGCGCGCGTATTCCGCCGCCTGGGTCTCTCGGCAACCGGCATGCGCGAGATCGCCGAGGAAGCCGATCTCTCGCCCGGCAACCTGTATTACTACTTCAGCGGCAAGGACGAGATCCTACTTTTCTGCCAGGAGCGCACGCTCGAGCGACTCCTTGCCTCGGTGGAGGAGGCGCGTACCACCTCTGGTTCCTGCTCCGGGCGCTTGCGTGCGGTGATGAGCGCGCATGTGCGCTGCATGCTCGACGAGCTCGAGGGCGCGACCGCGCACCTCGAGGTGGAAGTTCTGCCCGAGGCGATGCGCAAGGGGGTCATCGAGAAACGCGATGCCTACGAGCGCGCGGTGCGCGGCCTTGTCGCCGAGGGGATAGAGCGCGGCGACTTCGCGCAAACCGATCCTTCGCTCGTCACGCGTGCGATGCTCGGCGCGGTCAACTGGACCGCGCGCTGGTACCGGCCCGAGGGTCCGCGATCGGTCGACGAGATCGCCGACTCGCTCTCCGATTACCTCGTCCGAGGCCTCGTCCGGACAAAATGAAGACGGCCGCCCCCACAAACGTTCACCTCACCCTGCGCGTGAACGGCGAGGAGCAGCAGGTTTCCTTCGCTCCGTACAAGACGCTGCTCGAAGTGCTGCGCGAGGACATGAACCTCACCGGCACCAAGCACGGCTGTGAGCTCGGCGAATGCGGCGCCTGCGCGGTGCTGGTGGAGGGCGTGCCCGTACTCTCCTGCCTCGCGCTTGCCCTC
>DATHHZ010000477.1:0-6061 GCA_035316965.1 Burkholderiales bacterium
GTCGCGCGGCATCTCCCGTTCGGCGGCCGACTATCATGCGGGGCGCGTGCCCAGGCCGGAACCGGGCCGGCAGCTCTGCGGCAGCACCCTCGGCGTCATCGGCTACGGCGCCATCGGCGCTCGCCTCGCCGCGCTGGGCGCGGCGCTCGGCATGCGGGTGCTTGCGACGGACCCTCACGTGCGCGTGCCCGCGGGGGAAGGGATCGAGCAGATGGAACTGCCCGAGCTGCTGGCGGCGGCGGATTACGTCGTGTGCCTCGCGACCGCGACGCCCGAGACGGAGAACCTGATGAATGACGCGGCGTTCGCGGGCATGAAGCGCGGCGCGTTCTTCGTCAACGTCTCGCGCGGCAACCTCGTGGACGAGGCGGCGCTGGCGCGCGCGCTCGACTCGGGCCGGCTGGCCGGTTGCGCCATCGACGTCGGCCGCGCGGAGGTGCAGATGCCCAATCCCGCCATCGCGGCCCGCCCCGACGTCATCGCGACGCCGCACCTGGGCGGGCTCACGCCGCAGGCGATCGAGCACCAGGCGTTCGACACCGTTGCGCAGGTCGCCGAGATCGTGCAGGGCCGCGTACCCAAAGGCGCGGTGAACCCGCAGCACGCGACGCGGCTCGCAAAGACGTCCTCAAGGAGAGAGGCATGAAGAAGATCCTCATCACGGGCGCCGCGGGCGACGTCGGCAGCCATCTGCGCCGCGAGCTCGCGGGGCGCTACGCCCTGCGCCTGTCCGACATCCGCCCGATCAAGAACCTCGCGAAGGGCGAGGAATTCATCCGGGGCGATTGCGCCAACCTACGGGACATGCTGCGCGTGACGAAGGGCGTAGACGCGGTCGTCCACCTGGGCGGTTTCTCCGTCGAAGGCGCGTGGGAGGTGATCCTGCGCGCGAACATCATCGGCACCTACAACGCATTCGAGGCCGCGCGACGGAACGGCGCGCGCCGCATCGTGTTCGCGACCAGCAACCACGCCGTCGGCTTCTACCGCCGCGACGAAACCATCGATCACCGCGCGTCCCCGAAGCCCGACAGCCGCTACGGCGTGTCGAAGGCGTTCGGCGAGGCGCTCGGCAGCCTCTACGCCGACAAGTACGGAATGGAAGTGGTCTGCATGCGCATCGGCAACGTCAATCCGCGGCCGATGGACAAGAGGCGGCTCTCGATCTGGCTCTCGCCGCGCGATCTCGCGCAGCTCGTATCGCTCGCGATCGATCGCCCCGGCATCCGCTTCGAGATCGTGTATGGAATCTCCGGCAACAAGCGCCGCTGGTACGACAATTCGAACGCCGAGCGGCTCGGCTACCGCCCGCAGGACGACAGCGAGCTCTACGCCGAGGAGATCCTGAGGAACGAGAAGCCCGGCGCGGACCCGCGCACCGAGCTCTACCAGGGAGGAACCTTCGTCCTCGCCGAAGAGGGCGGCGATCCCACGCGAGCGCCGGTGAAGGCGCAAGGGCCGAAGGCGCGCGCCGCGAAGAAGAAAAGGAAAGGCAAATGAGCGCCGCTCGGCGCCAGCGGCGTTCCGACTTGGCCTGACTATCTCGCCGACGATCTCAAAGTACATCCGGCACTAAAACTGGTCCTGTATCGAGAGGCTGCAAACGGACCAATAGCTGCCGTTCGCATCGGCTCGCGGCTGGCCACGCTCGCCAAGGCCTTTGACATGCGCGTGATCGCCACCCGGCGCGATCCGTCCAAGGGCGCGGGGGCGGCCGACAAGATCGTCGGCGGGGATGGCCTGCTCGACGTGTTGCCGCAAGCTGATTTCGTCGCGCTGACGCGCCCGCTCACGCCCAAGACCGAGAAGCCGTTTTTTCTTTCTGCGGGGACGTTTCCCGGCGGCCTTCGCGCTTTCCGCTGCGCTCCATCTTCGTATAACACCGGCAAGAGCTAAACGGCTTTCGCAGCGTCGCATCGACGTCAAGGAGCTTTGTCGTGGCGAGGATGTCCTGCTTAATGCTCAAAGCGCTGCCGGCGGAAATCACCATGATCCTAGTCTGCGGAAATTCAGTTCTGCAGCGCGAGATCGTCTCGAACCCTTCTTGTCCCGGCATGAAGATATCGGTGATGAGCAGATCGGCCGGGCGGTTGTACAACAAAGCTAAGCCCTGGGCGCCTTCCGTGGCGGTTTCGACCACATATCCCGCGTTTTTTAGCGCGGCGCTCGTGAAGGCGCAGATATCCTCGTTGTCGTCCACCGCCACGATTCTTTTCGCCGCTTTCGAATTCGAGTTACCCATCGCGTGCCTAGGCATGTCCTTGCAGAGGAGTGGGGCAGAGGTTAGTATCCGCCCCTAGTGTATGAAAACGTACATTAGAAAAGTAGGCGGTTGGACGAAAGATTCATTGTCCGCGAGGAGGTCAGTCTCGAGCAGGCGCGCGGGGCTCTCGGGCGCGAATGCGTCGTTTCCGATCGTCGGCCTCGGCGACTCGGGGGGGCTTGATTGCGAGGGCGTTTGCCAATGAGCCGGGCCACTCCGCAAATGCGCCAACTCGCCAAGCGTCTTATTGGTCACGAGGCGAGGGAAAATAAATCTTCCGGGACAATCTCCCCGGCGATCTTTCCTGTTCCGGAGAAGTTGCGTCCGCTTGTGGCGGCCCTCGTGGGAAACGCCGGTTTTAGAGTGCTCCTGTCGCGCGCGCTCGTGCTGGCCAAACCGGAAGTTCCGTGGCTGCGCGCGGTGCATGTCAAAGCGGATGGCTCTTTGGCGGGACCGGCCGAATTCGAAGCGCAAGTTGACCCTGAGACGATTGTCGCGGGTCGAATTGCTGTTCTCGCCCAGTTACTCGAACTGCTCAGGGAGTTCATTGGCGAAAATTTGACGATGCAGTTGATTCGCGAGGTATGGCCGACACTGTTCCCCAACGTTTTGAGTTTTGCGAATGGAGACTGAAATGAAAGCGAAACATGCCTCAACCAAACGCAAACTGCGGAACAATGTCGTGAGCCATCCGACTAAAGTCACAATCCGCAAACTGCCGACCGGCGTGCGCGGCCTCGACGAGATCCTGGGCGGCGGCATCCCGGAATTTTCTTTCAACATCATCGCGGGCACGCCGGGGTGCGGCAAAACCACGCTGGCGCATCAGATCGCTTTCGCTAACGCGACGGTCAAGAAACCCGCGCTCTATTTCACCGTCCTCGGCGAACCCCCCATAAAAATGTTGCGCTATCAGCAACAATATTCTTTCTTCGACCAATCCAAGTTGGGCAAGGCCATTCGCTTTATCAATCTGAGCGACGTGATGATGGAACAGGACTCGAACGCCGTGCTGGAGGAAATCATCAAGCAAGTCACGGCGGTCAGTCCGGGCGTCGTGGTGGTGGATTCCTTTCGCACCGTGGCGCGCAAAGCGGTGGCCGGCACGAGCGACCTGGAGATGCAATCGTTCATCCTGCGCCTCGCCCAATTTCTCACCAGTTGGGAAGCCACGACGTTTCTGGTCGGCGAATACGTCCCGGAGGAGATGCGCAACAATCCGGTGTTCACCATCTGCGATGGTCTCCTTTGGCTTTCCCAAATGACGGAGAGAAATTCCGTGGTGCGAAAATTGCAAATCTTCAAGCTGCGCGGGCAGGCGTCGGTGCCGGGCTTGCACACCTTCCGCGTCGGCGATGACGGGTTGCAGGCCTTCTCGCGCACGCTCGGATTGGGCGCCAAAACGATGAAACCGTTGCGGGGGCGTCGGCGGCTTTCCATGGGCATTCCCGAGTTAGACAAGATGATGAGCGGAGGCATTCTCGAAGGCGACAGTCTGCTCGTGGCGGGGCCGTCGGGGACGGGCAAATCGGTGCTGGCCGCGCAATTCATTACCGCAGGACTGCGCCATGGGGAAGCGGCCGTTCTGGTGCTCTTCGAAGAACGCGCGGCAGCCTACACCGATCGCGCCGACAGTTTAGGTTTGCATTTCACAACACCGCTGGCAAAGGGAGAACTCGAAATCGTCTACCTGCGTCCGCTCGACCTGTCGGTGGATCAAATCACCCGGGAGATTCTCGATGCCGTCGAACGGGTCGGGGCCAAACGGCTGGTGATCGATTCGCTGGTCGGTTTCGAGATGGCGCTCGCACCCGGTTTCCGCGAGGACTTTCGCGAGTCGCTCTACCGGATGATCGTGGCGTTGACCGGAGCCGGCGTCACGATTCTCACCACGGTCGAAGTGGAGGATACATTTACCGCGCTGCAATTCAGTAGTTACACGGTTTCGTTTCTCACCGATGACATTCTCCGGCTGCGTTATGTGGAGATAGACGGGCAGCTTCGAAAAGTCATGGTCGTGATCAAAATGCGCGGCGGCAATCACAGCAAGGACATCCGCGAATATGTGATCACGGACAAGGGCGTGGTCATTGTCCACCCGCGATCCACGGATTACCACGGGTTGGTCACCGGAATCCCCTCGCGCACCGGCCCGCGCTTGGTGCAGGCAGATGAGGCACCGCCGGAAACGAAGACGGCAAAGTAGAGGGAAATGATGAGAAAAAAGGGTTTCCATCGTCGGCAAGGCGCGAGCGGGCAGCCACTCGAGGCAAACGAAAGCACGCGATCTCCGGCCTCGGCGACCGCCAATTCCCTCGCCAGGCGGGAGGCCGCCCTCGCCAGGCGGGAAGCCGCCCTCGCCAGGCGGGAAGCCGCGGTCCCTGTCGACGAACAGGCCATCCTTAGGCGCAGAGAGGCCGCCGACCGGCGCGAAGAGGCCACGCGGGCTAAGGCTGCGCTTGGCGCGCGCACCGCGGTGCGGTTGCGGGAAGCGAATGAGCGCCTCGTCGTCGCGACGGTTAGAGCCCAGACGATGACCGAGGCCGCCGAGCAGGCCACCGCGCAGATATCCTATATGGCCGAACACGACTTTCTCACCGGCTTGCCGAACCGTTCCCTGCTGAAGGACCGGCTGGCGCAGTCGATCGTGCTCGCGAAGCGTCGTGGCAAGCGAGTCGCCCTGATGTATCTGGACCTCGACCACTTCAAGCACATCAACGATTCGCTTGGGCATGCGGTCGGCGACCAGTTGCTGCAGTCGGCCGCAAAGCGACTGCAAGCGTGCGTCCGCGACTCCGATACCATCAGCCGCCAGGGGGGTGACGAATTCGTGGTGCTGCTGACCGAAGTCGAGGCGGTGCGCGACGCTGCCCTCGCCGCCGAAAAGGTGATCGCGGCCATGGCCGCGCCCCATCTCATCGGTGGTCATCCGCTCCACGTCACCCTGAGCATCGGCTTCAGTCTCTACCCCGACGACGGCGAGAACGTCGAAACGGTGCTCAGGAACGCCGATACGGCGATGTATCACGCCAAGAGAAGTGGGCGCAACAACTACCAGGCGTTCACTCCGGATATGAATGCCCATGCGCTCGCGCGGCGATCGGTCGAGGAGGCGCTGCACCGTGCGCTCGAGCAGCGTGGGTTGGTGTTGCATTACCAGCCGAAAGTGAAACTCGAGACCGGCGCCTTTACCGGTGCCGAGGCCCTTCTCCGCCTGCAGCAAGCCGATCGTAGTCTCGTCTTCCCGGCGCAGTTCGTGCGCATCGCCGAAGACTGCGGCCTGATTGTTCCGATTGGCAGGTGGGTGCTGCGTGAAGCCTGCCGCCAGGCGGTAGCCTGGTTGCAAACCGGTCTCGAAATGGGGCAGATCGCGGTCAATGTCTCGGCGGTCGAGTTCCTCAGCAAGGATTTTCTCGCCAGTGTCCGTGCCATCCTCAACGAGACCGGCCTAGACCCGCGTCACCTCGAACTCGAGCTGACCGAAAGCGGGCTCATGCAGGACACGGAGATGATGACGGCGATCTTGCACGCGCTCAAGGACCTCGGTGTGCAGATTGCTGTCGATGACTTTGGCACCGGCTATTCCAGTCTGAGTTATCTGCGGCGTTTCCCGATCGACACGCTCAAAATCGACCAGTCATTCGTGCGCGACATCGACGGCGATGCCGGCGAATCCATCGTCAGTGCCGTCATTGCGATGGGCAAGAGCCTCAAACAGCGGGTCGTGGCCGAGGGCATCGAAACGCGGGAACAGCTCGCCTTCCTGCAATCCCATCACTGTGCCGAAGGACAAGGCTA
>DATHHZ010000478.1:0-3163 GCA_035316965.1 Burkholderiales bacterium
CACTCGCGATGCTCAGGCACCGCAGCCGGGATCAAGTCGGCGTGGTAGGGCGAGCGCTGGGCGAAGCTCTACGAGGAAATCATCCTGAAGGGTGGCCGGTGACCCTGCTGATCGACAACGACATCGTGCGGCGCGTGCTCACGCCGGCCGTGGTGCGCCGCGCGCTGGAGTCGGCCTACCGTGACCTCGCATCGGGAGAAGCGGTGTGCCGCCCGCGCATCGACATCCGCATCCCGACGCGCGATCCCGCGAAGTTCTACCAATGGGGCACCATGGAGGGCGGTTCCACCGGCGGCTATTTCGCCATCCGCATGAAATCCGACGTCGTGTACGAGCGCGAGTATGGAGGCGTTCGCACGCGCGAGAAGTACTGCTCGCGCCCGGGCCGCTACTGCGGCCTCGTGTTCCTGACCGACGTCGAAACGGGCGAGCCGCTCGCCATCATCAACGACGGCACCCTGCAGCACCTGCGCGTCGCCGCGGACAGCGCCATCGGGACCGCCCTCATGTCGCGGGAGGATTGCGGCACGCTCGGGCTTCTCGGCTCGGGCGGCATGGCGACATCGCACGTCGCGGCCTTGCTCGAGGTGAGGCGGTTCAAGCATCTCAAGGTGTTCAGCCCGACGCGGGCGAACCGCGAGCGCTTTGCCGCCGAGATCGCGGAGCGCCACGGGATCGAGTGCGAAGCCCTCGATTCGCCGCGCGAGGCGTATCGGGGCGCGGACATTCTCGCGGCCTGCACCGATTCCGCGGTTCCCGTGATCCGCGGAGAGTGGCTCGAGGCGGGGATGCACGTCATATCGATCGGCGGGCGGCCCGATGACGCGGCGCTTTCCCGCTTCGACCGGACGCTGCGGCTGGGGACGGCGCCCGCGCCGGTCGGTCGGCCCGAGCTCGCCACCGCCGACGAGTATCTGGGATACGTCGCGCGCCCGCAGGATCCCCGGTGGGGAACGGATCGGATGGGCAGGCGCGCGCCCCAGGTGACGGGCAAGGGCGACGACATCAGCTTCGCCGATGTGGCGAGCGGCCAGGTCCGCGGCCGCACTTCGCGAAACCAGATCACCTACTCGGAGCGCGGCAACATCCAGGGCGCCCAGTTTTTCGCGGTGGCTGCCGCGGCCTACGAGGCGGCGCGGCGCGAAGGCCTCGGGCGCGACCTCCCCACTGACTGGTTTCTGCAGGACATACGCGATTGAGGAAGAGACACATGAAAGATTCCATAAAGCCGATTGCCTTTTTGACCGCCTGCGGGCTTTTCGCCTGCGGCGCCGGCGCGCAGACGCTCTTCAACTACAGCGGCGCCGACCGCATGGAGAAGATCGTCGCGGCGGCGAAGAAAGAAGGCACGCTCACGATGTACACCACCTTCGCGGAGAAGGACCAGCCGACGCTGATCAGGCCTTTCGAAGCGAAGTACGGCGTCAAGGTGAACATCTGGCGAGCCGGGACGGACAAAGTGCTGCAGCGAACGCTCGCCGAGGCGGCGGCGAGGAAGTACGACGTGGACTTGATCCACTTCGGCTCGCCCGAGATGGAGGCGCTCTCGCGCGAGAAGATCCTGCAGGCCGTGAATTCTCCGGTGCACAAGGACTTGCAGCCCGGCTCGGTGCCGGCGCACCGCGAATGGGCCGCGACGCTGCTTTCGGTATGGGTGCAGGTTTACAACACGAATCTCATCAAGAAGTCGGACCTCCCCAGGGCGTACAAGGATCTCCTCGATCCCAAGTGGAAGGGCAAGCTCGGCATCGAGGCGAAGAACCAGGACTGGTTCGCCTCGGTGGTCGACGTGATGGGCGGCGGCGAGAAAGGGCTCAAGTTCTTCCGCGACCTCGTCGCGCAGAACGGGATCTCCGCGCGTACCGGACACACGCTGCTCAACAACATGGTGATCGCCGGCGAGGTGCCCCTCGCCCTCACCGTATACAACTACATGCCCGAGCAGGCGAAGAAGAAGGGCGCGCCGATCGACTGGTTCGCGCTCGAGCCCGCCGTGGCCCGCTCCAACGCGATCGGTGTCGCCCGCCGCGCGCCGCACCCGAACGCGGCGCTGCTTTTCTACGAGTACATGCTCAGCGAGGGGCAGCAATACCTGGTGAAAATGGATTACGTGCCCTCGAACACCAAGGCTCCTTCCCCGCTCAAGAACGTGAGGCTCGTGCAGACCGATCCGATCCGCTCGCTCGACGAAACGGACAAATGGACGAAGCTCTTCGAGGACGTCGTGCTGAAGCGCAGCGGGAACTGATAGTATCGCGGGCGAGGAGAAGCGAAATGAGCGTCGCCGTTGCCGCCCCTGAAGCCCCGCGCGGCTCGTACCGCGAGATGTGGCTGATCACGCTCGGCCACTCGCTCACGCACTGGTATCCGGCGACTTTCTATCTGATCCTGCCCATCATCGGCAGGGAGCTGGGACTTTCCTACAGCCAGATCGGCCTGATTATGACCTGCCAGTACATTGCGGGCGCCGTCGCGAACATCCCCGGCGGGGTGCTGGTCGACACCATGGGCAGGAAGGGCGTGCTGATGGCCACCTCGCTCTTCTGGGTGGGTTTCCCCTATCTCCTGATGGGCTTCACGCACAGCTACCTGATGCTTCTGGGTTGCGTGGCGCTCGTCGGGTTCGGCAACAGCCTGTGGCATCCGACAGCGATTCCCACGCTCGCGCGCCGTTTCCCCGAGAGGAAGGGGCTCGTCCTCTCGCTGCACGGAATGGGCGGGAACGTCGGCGACGCCATCGCGCCCATCGTCGTGGGGGCGCTGCTCGCAGTGCTCACCTGGCGCGAAGTGGTGATCCTGAACGTGGTTCCCGGCGTCGTGATCGCGTTCCTCATTTTCATCTTCCTCGGAACGATGCAGCTCGGCGGGGGCAAGCGCGAGGCGCCGCGCGACCCGGGAACGCAGTCCTTGCGCGACTATTTCCGCGGCCTGCCCGAGCTGTTCCGCAACCGCGGGCTGATCCTCCTCTCTGCGAGCTCGGCTTTCCGCTCGATGACCCAGAACGCATTGCTCACTTTCCTGCCCGTGTATCTCGCGTACGAAATGGGCTATTCGCCCTTCTGGGTGGGCGCCTGCATGTTCGCGCTCCAGACCGCGGGCTTCGCCGCCGCGCCCATCGCCGGCCACCTGTCGGACCGCATGGGCCGCAAGAGCGTGATGATGA
>DATHHZ010000479.1:0-5008 GCA_035316965.1 Burkholderiales bacterium
CGGCCTGGGCATGGGGCTCGGCGCCGCGCTCGGCGCCAAGGTCGCGCGCCCGGATCGAACCGTGGCGGTGACGATCGGCGACGGCGCCTTTCACTACAACCCCGTGCTCGCCTCTTTCGGAGCGGCGCAGGAGCTGCGGCTTCCGCTGCTCGTCGTGCTGTTCAACAATGCCGGCTATCTTTCCCAGAAACTCGACGTTGAGCGCGAATACCCGGATGGAGCGGCAGTGCGAACGAAACACTTTGCGGGCCTGTTCATCCTGCCCCGACCGGACTACCCGGCGCTCGCGCGCGCCTACGGAGGTTACGGGGAAGCCGTCGAGCAACCCTCCGAAGTGCGCCCCGCGCTCCTGCGCGGGCTGGAGGCGGTGTCGAAAGGAAATCTCGCACTGATCGAGATGGTGCTTGCGCCAGCCGGCGGGTGATGTCTTGGCGGAGGACGCAGTCACGGCAGATAGCCGGATCGTCAATTCGGCAGAAGGCCGAACACACTCAGTTCGTTCTGCGTGCCCGCGTAGACCTTGCCGTTGGCGACCGTCGGCACGGTGAATTTTACGGCGTCGCCCGCGGCCCCTGCGCCACTCGCTGGACTGCTGTACAACTTGTTCAGGCTCGTTGCATCGTAGGCGAAGAGAATCGCCGGTGCGCTGCTGCCCGAGCCCTTGGGAGTGCCGTTGTTGCTCGTATCCAATGCCCAGACGATACCGTTCGTCGCGCCGTTTGAGGAAATCGCAGGCGTCGCCCCGGGGAAGCCGAACGTATCGCTTGCCTGGAGCGCCGGTAAAACGGAGAGGACGCCGTTGGCGACCGTGTATTGCTTAAGGACGTCGCGATTCGCGACGACGTAGAGTTTTCCTTCCCAGAAAGCCGGCGTCGAGAAGATGCGGCAGATGGTGCAGGCGGGGCCCGCGGTGATCGGCACGGTCTGGAGGATCTGATCGCCGCCGGGATTGAATCCGGTCATGTTGTCGCGGTCGATCACGTGAAGAACCCCCTGCTTGTCCCCCCCGATGAGCAAATGCGGGTGTGCCGCCGATCCGGCGGAATCCGGCAGAACGATCGCGCCCCCGGACCCGAGATCCAAGTCACCTTCATTCAGATCGGATTGATTCGCCGGCGTGAAGAAATCGGCGACCGATAGCCCGTTGGCTGGATTCAATTTGACGAAGCTGTCGCCGTAGTTGGTGCGCGGGGCCGCCGTGTCGAATGTCCCGTTGCCCGAGATGACGTAGATATTTCCGTCGGCGTCGGCGGCCGGACCCGTTCCGGACATCCAGATCCCGCCGAGACCGCCGTCCGGTGTCGTATTGAAGACAACCGGCGCCTGGGTGAGATCTGCCGCGGCGTAGCCGATCACCCAGCCGTGGTACGGCGTAATGTCCCCGTGAGATGCCCAGGCGACATACACTTTTCCATTCAGCAATAACAGGCCCGGCCGCTGGTTCTGCCGGAGCGGGCAGAACGGTACGTTTCCCGCCGCTGCGCCGGGGCACGTGCCGTCGCCCATGTCCCCGCTGCCCGGAACCGTGATCGCAGAAGAAATGTTCGCCGGCCCGTTGAATTTTTCGTTGCCGGTCGCGAGGTCGAGCGCATGCAGCCGCTGGAAGTAACAGGGAGGGGCTGAGCATCCCGTCGTTTCTTTTGTTTTCGCGACGACATAGAGCGTGCCGGTGGCGGGATCGATCACGGGCGTTCCGGTGATTCCGATTATCGTGTTGATGTCGCCGGTTTCACCGGTATCGACCGGAGGAACGGTCGTCGTGACGCCCGGGACGAGGAAGCTCGCCTTCCAGTATTGACGGCAAGGGCTCGCATCCGCGTCAAAGGCATAGACACTGTCGTTCATGGTGGCCACGAAAACGACGTTGTGCGTGGCCCCCTGCATCAGGAAGTTCGCGACATAGAGCGGCTGGGCATAGACCTCGCCGTCCACGGCGCACGCGAACAGCTTGCCGAAGGTCGAACCGGTCACGTTGGAGGGTGTCAGAATAAACTCCTGGCGGTTCTGTCCGGTCCGCTGCGGGTCGTAGCGCTGCGTGAAAACGCCGGTAAAGCTTGACGCAGGGCTCGTGCCGCTATGGCACGCGTAAACTGCGAGCAGCGCGCTCGCCATCAAGAGTGAAATCCCAACCGCACTATTGACTCTAGTGTGCATGAACGAGGCCCCTTGACTCGCGCTCCACAGGTCCAATCTTACTCGTTGCGTTTGCGGATGGGATCAGCCCCAACCGGACTATTGGCGCAACCGACAGCGCGAGTGCAGACGCAATACTGGCGGGCAGCGTCTTTGAGGATGATCTGCTCGGCAGTTGTATCGAGCGGGGAAACGGATCATCATCCGCGCTGTCGTGCAGACGTGGGGAGGACATTCATGACGAGGCCCCCGACGTTCAAGCGCGTGGTCGCTGGCGCCGTCGCCGCGCTCGCCTGCAGCCTCGCATGCGCGGTGGCGAGCCACGCGCAGAGCTTTCCCTTCAAGCCCATTCTTCTGGTTCTGCCCACTGCCCCGGGCGGTCCGGTGGACATCGTTGCGCGCATCGTCGCGCCCGAGGCGTCGAAATTGCTCGGCCAGCCTATCGTGATGGAGAACCGTCCCGGCGCGTCGCAGAAGATCGGGATCCACAGCATGTTGCGGGCGCCGCGCGACGGCTACACCTTCGCGGCGATCTCGCCCGCGTCGGCGACGATCAACCCGCTCGTCGATCGCAACGTCGGCTACGATCCTCTGAAGGATTTCACGCTGCTGTCGCAGACGGTGGGCCACCCTGCGGTCGTGACCGTGCACCCGTCGGTGCCCGTCCGCACCATGCAGGAACTGGTTGCCTACGCCAAGGCGAACCCCGGCAAGCTCACATACGGTTCGGGCGGCAACGGCACGAGCCTGCAATTCTCGACCTCCGAGCTGCTTATGAAGCTCGGTATTACGGCGGTGCATGTCCCGTACAAGTCCGACGCGCCGGCTTTCAACGACCTGCTCGGCGGCCAGATCAAGCTGATGATACCGGCGCTCGGGGTGGTCAGGTCGGCGCTCGAAGCCGGGCGGCTGGTGCCGCTCGCGATAAGCAGCACGAGCCGCTCGCCGCTCCTGCCCAACGTGCCCGTCTACGGGGAGACCGGGATTCCGGAGCTGAAGGACTACAGCTACCGGATCTGGATCGGCTTTGCCGCGGGCGCGAGGATCCCGGAGGAAGCGGCGAGAAGGCTTCAGGACGCGTTCATGCGCGCCCCGCGAGCGCCCAGCGTGCGACAATCGCTGGAGGCGAACGATTTCGAAGTCATCGCTTCGACCGCGCAGGAGTTCTCCCGGGAACTGCGCGCGGAGCTCGATCGCAACCGCAGGGTCATCGCCAGCGGCGCGATCGCGGTCGAATGAGAAGGGGAAACGCCCATGATCGCAATGACAAAAGCCCGACTCGATGTCGTTCCGCTCAGCAAGCATATCGGGGCGGAAATTCGCGGGTTGGACCTGCACGACAAGCCCGACGACGAAACCATCAAGGCGATCTACCAGGCCTGGCTCGATCACCTCGTGATCGTTTTCCCGGACCAGAAGCTCGAGCAGGAAGACCTCGTCCGCGTCACCGGCTATTTCGGCGAGATGGGCATGCCGCGTCGGCCGCCGCAATTCTTCCCCAAGGGGTATTCGCGGCTCCTGCCGGGGATCATGCTCATTTCGAACATCCGCGAGAACGGCGAGCCGATCGGAGCGCTGCCGGACGGCGAGATGATGTTCCACCACGACATGATCCACTCCGAGATGCCCGACAAGGCGACCATGCTTTACTCGGTCGAAATTCCCGACACCGGCGGCCATACGCTGTTCGCGAGCGGCTATGCCGCCTACGACACGCTCGATCCCGCGGTGCGCAACAAGCTCAGCGGACGCAAGGCCATCCATCACTACAACTATGGCTCGACCCAGAAGGGCGATCGCAAAGGCACCGAAGCGTTCGGCGAGTGCATCCACCCGGTTTTCCGCACCAATGAGGACACCCACCGCAAGGCGGTCTACGTCAACCGGCTGATGACGGTCGGCATCGTCGACATGCCGAAGGAAGAGAGCGCCCCGCTGCTCAAGGCCGTGTTCGACCACGCCGAGAGGAAGGAGTTTGTCTACGAGCACGTTTGGCGCGTCGGCGAGCTCCTCCTCTGGGACAACCGCTGCTCTTCCCACGCGCGCACGGATTTCCCCTCGACGCAACGCCGGTTGATGTGGCGAACGACGGTCAAGGGTGCCAAGCGGCCGTACTGAGCGGCCATCGGCCAGGCACTAGCGGGCAGCGCCTTTGAGGATGATCTGCTCGAACAGGCCGAACGATTTTTCCTGCTCGTCAAGCAGGGTCGCGGCATCGAGAAATTTGAGCTTGACGCCCTTGACCGGCCATTCGATTCTCAGGTGAGTCGGGACGTAGCCGATTTTTGCCAGCATGCGCTGTCCTTCCGCGCTGATGATGTAGTCGTAGAACAGCAAGGCGGCGTGCGGGTGCTGCGCCCTTTTGGCGACTCCGATCGCGTTCGTGATGCTCACCGCGGGCTCGATCACGAACCAGTCGATCGGCGAGCCCTTCTTCTTCGCCTGCTCCACGCTGTATTGATAGACGGTCAGCGCGAGCGGCACTTCGCCTGAGGCGACCAGGTTCGTCAATAAGGGATGGCCGCTGCGGACCGAGAGCCCGTTGCTCGCGACCAGGTCGCGAAAGAACTTGACGCCTTCGACCTCGCCCATGTCCGCGATCACCGACGACATCCATTCGTGATCGTCGCCTTCGATCGCCAGCTTGCCTTTCCATTTGGGCGCCAGCAGATCCCGATACGTTTTGGGGAGGTCCTCTTTCCTGACCTTGTCGGTGTTGTAGGCTTGCACGAACACGTGGTGCAGGGTCGAGACCCATTCGCGGTGCGCGGGCACGGCGGCAGGGACCAGGTCTTTGTGATACGGAGAGTGAATTTCCTGCAGCAGACTCTCGCGCCGCAGCGCTTCCTCCTGAGGCGAAATGATGGCGATCACA
>DATHHZ010000480.1:0-2288 GCA_035316965.1 Burkholderiales bacterium
TGCAACGTGCGATCGAACTGAAGAACCCATGGATTCGCTAACGAGGGGAAAAAGCCGCGTATTCCATCACGAAGCCGCCGAACAATGCGACCGATTGCGAATAACTCCGTTCATCGACTCTCGGGTACCCGCAACAAATAAAAGCTACCGTGGACCCCGGCCCCCTCCCGTTGTCCCCCGACACCTGGTCGGCAAACGCTTAAATTTACGGCAAAAGACGCTCCGACGCAAAGAGGCCTTCGGTGTTTTCCCGATCCCGAACAAGGTGAGCCGTTTTCCCGTCGACGATCACCTCGGCGGGACGCGGCCGGGAATTGTAATTCGAGCTCATCGTCATGCCGTAAGCGCCCGCCGACATGATCGCGAGAAGGTCCCCGGCTGCGACCGTGAGCGCGCGTCCCCGGGCGAGAAAATCCGCCGATTCGCAGACCGGACCCACGATGTCGTAACGCTGCGCCGGGCCGTTACGCCGTGTAACCGGCAGCACCTCGTGCCAGGCATCGTAGAGCGCTGGGCGCAACAGGTCGTTCATCGCCGCGTCGGTCACCACGAAGTTCTTTGCCTCCCCATGCTTGAGATATTCGACGCGAGTGAGGAGGAGCCCGGTGTTTCCGACAAGCGAACGGCCGGGTTCAAACAAAATTCGCAACTCGCGCTTGCCAAAGCGCTGAAACAGGCGTTCCAGGTAATCCTTCACAGCTGGGGGTGCTTCGTCGCGGTAACGGATGCCCAGCCCGCCGCCCAGGTCGAGATGCTCCAGATGCACCCCTGTGGCGCCCAAGGCGTCGACAAACTCGAGCACTTTTTCAAGCGCGGCGACGAACGGCTCGACGTCGGTAATCTGCGAGCCGATATGGACATCGATTCCGATGACTCGAAGTTCCGGCAGCTTCACCGCCTTGCGGTAAAGCGGGAGCGCTGCGTCGTATGCGATGCCGAATTTGCTTTCACGCAAGCCGGTGGCGACGTAGGGGTGCGTCTTGGGATCGACGTCGGGGTTGATGCGCAAGGACACGGGCGCGATCTTGCCCATGCTCTGCGCAACCACGGCGAGCCGGGCCAGTTCTCCTTCGGACTCCACATTGAAGCACAGAACTCCGGCCTCGAGCGCGCGGCGCATCTCGGCTTCGCTCTTGCCCACGCCGGAAAAAACGGTCTTGGCTGCGCTGCCTCCCGCGGCGAGGACCCGGGCAAGCTCGCCGCCGGAAACAATATCGAAGCCCGAACCCAGCCGTGCGAGAAGGTTCAGTACCGCGAGATTGGAGTTGGCCTTGACCGAATAGCAGATGAGGACGTCGCGTCCCGAACAAGCCTGATCGAACTCGCGGTATGCGAGCTCCAGCGCGGCGCGCGAATAGACGTAGCTCGGCGTGCCGAAGCGCTCCGCGATCTCGACGAGAGGCACGCGCTCCGCGCACAGCGTGCCGTCCTGGTACGAAAAAAAATTCACTGGCGCGGCGCGGGTTTGCTATCCTGCTTCGGATCTCGTTCCGGCGGGGGAAGATAGAGTGCCGCTTTGTTGCCGCAGGCCGAGAGGACGAGGAAAACGAGAATGAGGCCAACGGCGCGGCGCATGGCGATAAACAGTTAGTTTGTGCAAACGAGTTTAGCACGGCGATGACCCCGAGCGAATTCGACAGCCTGGCCGATGCGATGCTGGAGCGGATTGCGCGGGCGGTGGAGGAAAGCGGGGCCGATTGCGACTGCGAGCCCAAGGGCTCCGGCGTATTGGAGATCGAATTTGCCGACGGCAGCCGCATTGTCGTCAACCGCCACTCTGCAGCGCGTCAGATCTGGGTCGCAGCAAGATCAGGGGGCTACCATTTCCGCTGGGATGGGTCGGACTGGGTCGACACCCGTGAGGGCGGCGAGCTGCTGGCAGCACTGTCGAAGCTGGTGAGCGAACAATCGAACCGAGCGGTCGTGCTGCGCTAGTCACGCAGCGGGCGATGCGCGTCCGCGGGAGCTTGCCGATCGCGTCAGAACAACTGGTTCCTCGCGTCCTCGGTAGTCCGCACTCCAGGATCGACGGGACCCTGCTCCGGCGGTACGTTTTCGCGAAAGAAGAATTCCGGTTTCCCCTCGGTTGACTGAAGGCCGTTCTCATTGACTTTCACCGAGACGACGCCCTCGGGGACGCGCTGGACCATTTCAGGCGTACCTTTTAGCGCCTTGCCCATGTAATTCATCCAGATCGGCAGCGCCGCGACCGACCCGGTCTCCCCGGGACCGAGCTTTTTCGGCTGATCGAAGCCCACCCAGGCGATGGCGACCAAGGCCGGTTGATA
>DATHHZ010000481.1:0-5631 GCA_035316965.1 Burkholderiales bacterium
GGAGATCCGCGCCATTCAATCGTTGGAGGTCGAAGCGGCCCGACGCCGCCTTGTGGCCAGCGGGTGGGAGCGCGGAGTTTCCGACCCGGAAGACTTCCGAAAACTTCTCTCACGGTCGCAGTTGACGCTTGTGGCCGTTGAGGGCGGCGAAGTGCTAGGCTTCTTGCGCGCCCTCTGCGACGGTATGGCGAACGGCTACATTTCGATGCTTGTGGTCGCCGAGAGGCATCGGCGAAAGGGCGTGGGCCGCGCCCTGGTCAAAGCAGCCATGGGCGACGACCGGCGAATCACTTGGGTCCTGCGGGCGACCCCAGCGGGCGTTGCGGCGTTCTATGAGAAGCTTGGCTTCACCGAATCTGAAGTCGCAATGGAGCGTCCAGGTGCGAGGACATCTGACACCTAGCGACACGTTCGGGCAGACGAAATTGCGGGTCTGGCGCTCCGCGCTCGTCTCGTCCGCTAGTCAACTCGCTTGTGAGACGTCCATGACGCGAAACATCGAGATTAAGGCTCATATCGAGAGCATTGAGGCGCTCGCGCCGAAGGCTGCGGCTATTGCGGACGAAGGCCCTATCGAGATCATTCAAGACGACACCTTCTTTCGGTGCGACTCGGGAAGGTTGAAATTACGTGCGTTCTCGAGTGAAGAAGGGGAGCTGATCTTCTACCGTCGGGCAAACCAACGCGGCCCGAAAGAGTCCTTCTACCTGCGTTCGCCGACGTCTGCTCCCGATACGCTGCGCGAGTCTCTGTCTCAGGCATACGGCCAGGTGGGCCGGGTTCAGAAGCATCGAACACTCTTTCTCGTCGGAAGAACACGTGTCCACCTGGACAACGTCAAGGGCTTGGGGCACTTTCTTGAACTTGAGGTCGTTCTCAACGAGGGTGAACTCGCGGAAGCGGGTATCCGCGAAGCTCAGAGTCTTATGGTTCGCCTTGGCATTGAATCGTCGCAGTTGGTCGAAGGGGCATATATTGATCTCCTTGCTCAACGAGGCGTCTAGCCCTGCATTGGTGCCGACGATGCAGGTAGATGTTTGCCTATACTCGTAGATGGTTCTAGGATGCGGCCGGTGCGGTTGATTGTTAGGCTGGCACAAGGCGGGGCGACTGCCAGCGCTCTATAAATGTTGGGATGGCCTCGAACGAGTCACTTTTATGTTCAAACCGAAGGAGGGAACGATGAAAGCATCTCAAGCCGCGTTCGCAACGGCGACGTTCGCATTTTTCTCACTCGTGGCCCCGGTCGCATGGGCACAAGGCCACTCCGAGCACGTCATGGTTGGGCCCAAGGACCTCACGTGGGCTGACGTTCCGTCGCTGCCGGCGGGTGCGAAAATCGCCGTGATCGAGGGCCCGATGAACGAGGCAAAGCCGTTTACGGTTCGCCTGAAGTTCCCCGCCAACTACAAAATTCCTGCCCACTCGCATCCCGCCATCGAGCATGTCACGGTTATCTCAGGCACCTTCAATATGGGAACAGGAGACAAGCTGGATCCGAAGCAGACCAAGGCATTGTCGGCGGGCAGCGTCGCTATCGTGCAGCCCAAGATCAACCACTTCGGCTGGACGAAAAGGGAAACGATCGTGCAGCTTCATGGCGTGGGGCCGTGGGGAGTCACTTATGTGAACCCGTCGGATGACCCGAGAAAGAAATAGCGTTAATTCTTCTCCACCGCCGTCGCGGCGGCAATCCCGCTGCGCACGGCGGCTTCCAGCGTCCCCGGGTATTCGCTCGCCACGTAGTCTCCCGCGAGCACCAGGCCGCGAATCGCGGTGAATGCCTCCGGCCGGGCGAGCGAAGGCGTGCAGGAAAACGTCGCGCGCTTTTCCGTGATGACCTGCGACCACTGCGGTGAGGGCAGCTCGCCGAGGGCCGCCTTCAATTCGATCCCGATCCGTGCCGTCAACTCTTCTTTGGTCAATTCTTCGTGCGCGCCCGACGCGCTGATCACCGCCGCGAGCAGGCCCTTCGGTCCGCCGAGCCGGCCGCGGTCGAATATCCACTGCGCGATTCCCCCGCTGAAGCCGAGCATGGGTGCGGGCAGCGATACGGATTCGGGATACTTCAGGTAGCAGGTGACGATCGGCTCGTACGCGAAGGCGTTGATCGCGGAAAGCGCATCGTCGAGCTCGGACAATTGCACCAGCAGTTGCCCCGCCTGGTGCGGCCCGCAGGCGATCACCACGGAGGAGAACGTTTGCGCATCGTTGAGACGGAATCCGCCAGGCACGCGCGCGACGCGGCGCACCGGCACGCCGAGTTCGATGGCGCTGCCGTGCGCCTTCACGTATTCAGCCGCCGGCTCCGGGAAGAGGCGCCCGAGGTCTGTGCGCGCGATCAGGAGATCGCTCGCCGCGCGCGCGCCCGTGAGGCCGTCGCGCAGCACGTTGACGAAGATCTGCGCCGAGGCGGAATCGACGGGCGTGTTGAGCGCCGAAACGCACAAAGGTTCCCAGACGCGGGTGCGCAGCGCGCCGCTCTGCTTTTGATCGTCGAGCAGCCGGGCGACGCTGCAGTCGGGTTCGATGCGAAACTCGCGGGCGCGAAGCGAAGCCATGAAGCGCAGCGCGGCAAAGCTCTGAACGAGATCCAAGCCCTTTGCGCGGAGGAGCGCACAGAGCAGATTGAGCGGGTAGGGGAGCCGCGGCGCGCGCAGGTGAAAGCCGTCGGCATAGCGCAGCTCGAATGGCAAGCGCAGAAGAAGCTCGTCCGGGTCGGCGCCGACCTGGCGCATCAGGCGCAGCGTCTCGCGATACGCGCCGATCAGGACGTGCTGGCCGTTGTCGAGGTCGATTCCGTCGATGGAGACGCGCCGCGCCCGACCCCCCAGGCTGCGCGAGGCTTCGAAAACCGTTACGCGAAGGCCGCGCTCCGCGAGGGTGACCGCAGCAGCGAGTCCGGCCCAGCCGGCGCCGACAACCGCGACGCCACTCAAGCCGTGACCCAGGTTCGCCACGCGATCCAGAGCTTGCGGATCGGAGTCAGCGCCGTGCGCTGGTCGAGCACCCGGTAATTGTCGCCGGCGATTTCGTCGAGCAGCGCGCGATAGATCGCGGCCATCATCAGGCCGGGGCGCTGCGCGTGGCGGTCCTCCGCCGGCAGGAGCGCTAGGGCCTCGTCGTAGCAGCGTCGCGCGCGCTCGGCCTGAAAGCGCATCAGGCGGACAAAGTTTTCCGTGTGACTTGCGTTGAGAATATCCGCCGCCGTCACCCCGTATTCCTTCAGCTCGTCCATGGGAAGATAGATGCGGTTTTTTCGCGCATCCTCCCCGACGTCGCGGATGATGTTGGTGAGCTGGAACGCGAGTCCGAGCTTTTCGGCGTACTCCGGCGTCTTCGCGTTGCGGTAGCCGAAAATGCCCGCCGCCAACTCGCCGACCACGCCCGCCACGCGATGGCAGTAGAGCTGCAGGCCCGAAAAATTCAGATAGCGGCTCTGATTCAAGTCCATTTCCATGCCGTCCATGATCTCGTCCAGCTTCGTCTGCGCGATCCCGAACCGCTCGATCACAGAGGCGAGCGCGCGCGTCACCGGATGCTGCGGGTCGCCGGCGAAAAGCCGCGCGACCTCGCCGCGCCACCAGGTCAGGGTCGCGCGGGCGACGGACGGATCGCTGGGCTCGTCCACCGCGTCGTCCACCTCCCGGCAGAAAGCGTAGAGCGCGGTGATCGCGCGCCGCCGCTCAGGCGGCAGAAACAGAAACGAGTAATAGAAGCTCGAGCCGCTGTGTGCAGCCTTTTCGCGGCAGTATTCTTCGGGCGTCATTACATCACCAGCGCGCGCGCGAGCATCAGCGGCCAGTCCCAAGCGCGCAGTACGGGCCTGTGGCGGAACATGTCCCCGCGTGCCTCGTCGAGCTTTTCAAGGATCCTCAGACCTCCCTGAACTACGGTGCGGATTTCCAGTCCGATGCGGCCCGGTAGCTGCTTGGCGAGCGGCGCGCCGGCGAGCATCATCGATCTTGCGCGTTCGATCTGAAAGCGCATCAGGTTCCACCAGCCGCCGGAGGCGTCGCATGCGGCTATCTGGTGTTCGCTGACGCCGAACCTCGCCATGTCCTCTTGCGGAAGGTAAATGCGGTTCTTGCGGAAGTCGATTTCCACATCCTGCCAGAAGTTGATGAGCTGCAGGGCCGAGCAGATCGCGTCCGAGCAGGCGATGTTGTGATTGTCGCTTTCGCCGTACAGTTGCAGCATCAGACGCCCGACAGGATCGGCCGAACGGCGGCAATAGTCCATCACCTCGGCGAAGTTTGCGTAGCGTTGCTTGATGACGTCCTGCGAGAAAGCATCGAGGAGGTCATGGAACGGCGCAAGCGAAAGGTGATGAGCAGCGACCACTTCGCTCAGCTCCTGGAAAAGGGGCGACCCCGGGGAACGACCGGCCTCGAGCCGGCGCAGCTCCGCGCGGTAGCCCTCCAACCGGGCAAGACGCTCGTGCGGGCGCAGATCGCCTTCATCGGCGAAATCGTCCGCCGTGCGCGCGAATCGGTAAATGACCGACACGGGGTGGCGCAGCGCCGCCGGAAGCAGCACGGAAGCGACTGGAAAGTTTTCGTAATGACCGACCGACATTGCCCTATTTTTCAAAGGGTTTCAGCCTCTTAGGCTGACAGTATAGGAGGCTTTACTGTAGAATGGCACGCGCATTGCGAGTCCGGTTTGTCGTGAGCCCGCGAAGGTGGCGGAATTGGTAGACGCACTGGATTTAGGTTCCAGCGCCGCAAGGCTTGGGGGTTCGAGTCCCTTCCTTCGCACCAAGGAACAGGGTTTTCGGGAATGCAAACGAGCATCGAAGCGTTAAGCAGACTGGAACGGAGGCTCAACATGGCGGTTCCGGCCGAGCAGATCGACCGCGAAGTCGAGCAACGGCTGCGCAAGCTCTCGCGCACCGTGCGCATGGACGGCTTTCGCCCGGGCAAGGTTCCGCTCAAGATCGTCGCGCAGCACTATGGGCCGCAGGTACGGTCGGAAGTGATCGGCGACGCTGTGCAAAAAGCGTTTTCCGAAGTGGTCCAGGAGCAGAAGTTGAAGGTCGCCGGTTATCCGCGCATCGAACGCAAGGAGGGGGGCGACGAGAAACAACTCACCTTCAGCGCCACTTTCGAGATCTACCCGGAGGTAAAGCTCGGAGATTTGTCGGCAACGACGATTCAGCGACCCACCCACGCGGTGGACGATGCGGATGTCGACCGCACCGTTGAGATCCTGCGAAAGCAGCGCGCGAGCTGGGAAGCCGTGACGCGTGCTTCGGAAACGGGTGACCGCGTCACCGTGGATTTCACCGGCCGCATAGGCGGGAACGAATTCCCCGGAGGCAAAGGCGCGGGAGTCGCCGTGGTGCTCGGCGATGGCCGCATGCTGGCCGAGTTCGAGTCCGGCATCACGGGCGTCAGCGCCGGGGAACACAAGACTTTTCCCGTGGCTTTCCCCGCCGATTATCCGGGCAAGGAAGTCGCGGGAAAGAGCGCAGACTTCGAAGTCAGCGTGCAAAGAGTCCAGGTGCCGAAGCTCCCGGCGATCGATGCCGAATTCGCAAAATCGCTCGGCGTGGCCGATGGCGACATCGCGAAGATGCGCGAAGAGGTCAGGGCGAACGTCGAGCGCGAAGTCAAGAAGCGCGTGGCA
>DATHHZ010000482.1:0-5608 GCA_035316965.1 Burkholderiales bacterium
CATTTGCTCATCGGGGGGGACAAGCAGGGGGTTCTTCACGTGATCGACCGCGACAACATGACCGGATTCAATCCCGGCGGCGATCAGATCCTCCAGACGGTGCCGATCACCGCGGGCCCCGCCTGCACCATCTGCCGCATCTTCTCGACGCCGGCTTTCTGGGAAGGAAAACTCTACGTCGTCGCGAATCGCGACGTCCTTAAGCAATACACGGTCGCCAACGGCGTCCTCTCCGCTTTACCGGCGCTCCAGGCAGGCGATGTGTTCGGCTTCCCCGGCGCGACGCCTGCGATTTCCTCCAACGGCGCGACGAACGGCATCGTCTGGGCATTGGATACGAGCAACAACGGCACTCCCAACGGCTCGGGTATCAGCAGCCCGGCAATTCTCTTCGCCTACGAGGCAACGAGCCTGAACAAGCTGTACAGCAGTCCGGCGAGTGAGGCGGGGGCCGCGGGCAACGCCGTAAAATTCACCGTGCCGACGGTCGCCAACGGCAAGGTCTACGTGGGCACGCAGACCGAGCTGAGCGTGTTCGGCCTGCTGCCGAATTGACGATCCCTGCGGGATCGTCGTCCTCAGTGCGAGCTACCCGTGGGAGCTTTAGAAAACCAAACTCAGTCGCACCGTGCGGTCATTCCGCCGTCGACGACGATCTCGGTTCCGGTGATGAAGCGCGCCTCGTCGGAGGCGAGGAACAGCGCCGCGTTGGCGGTGTCCCGCCCGTCGCCCTCGATCGCTAGCGGGATGCGCTTCCGGCGTTGCGCGAGGAGCGCCTCCACGTCGCCTCCGGCGCGCTGCTTCGCCAGGCGCGCCTCCACCATGGGCGTATGCAGCTGGCCGGGGACGACCGTGTTCACGCGTATCCCCCGCGCCGCGTACTGCACCGCGACGACTCGCGAGAACTGGATCACCGCGGCCTTGGTCGCCGCGTAACCGACCTGCGCATTACCGGTGAAGCGCAGGCCCGAGGTCGAAGCGATGTTGACGATCGCCCCGCCGCCGTGCTTTTCCATCAGAGGAAGCACGTGCTTGCAGGCGAGGAACACGCTCTTCAGGTTGAAATCCACCTGCGCGTCCCAGACTTCCTCGGACATCTCCACCGGGCCGCCCGGAGCCGAGCCGCCGACGTTGTTGACGAGCACGTCGATCCGGCCGTAGGCCTTCAGGCACGCCTCGACCATCGCGGCGACGTCGCCTGCGCGCGTGACGTCGCACAGGTGGGCCGCGATCCATCCTCCCGCTTTTTTCACCCGTTCCACGGTTTCGCGCAGCCTCTCGGCGTCGCGGTCTACTGCAAACAGCTTCGCGCCTTCTTCGGCGAAGCGCATCGCGGTCGAGCGCCCGTTGCCCCAGCCCGGGCCCACCGCGCCCGCGCCGGTGACGATCGCAACCTTGTCCTGCAGTCGTAGGGTCATGGTTTGAGCTTTCGGGGAAAGCGGTAGAAGCGCTTCGGGTTTTCCACGAGCAGCGCACGCCGCTGCGCTTCGGAGGGCGCGATCTCCGACAGCAGATCGACGAGCACGCCGTCGTCCGGAACCGCAGCGAGGTTCGGATGAGGCCAGTCGGAGCCCCAGAGCGTGCGCGCGCCGAATTCCGAAACGAGCGTGCGCGCAAAGGGAATCGCATCTTCCCAGGGCGCCGCCTCTCGCGAAATGCGCTCCGAGCCGCTCACCTTCACCCAGAAGCGCGGATCGCGCATGAGATCGAGCAGGCGCCTGAAGGCCGGCTGCTCGAGGCCGAGCGAGGCATCCACGCGCCCCATGTGATCGATCACCACGGGCACGGCGGAGCGCTTCAGCCACGGCGCAAGCTCCTCGATGAGCGAAGCCTCGAAATGCACCTGCAGGTGCCAGCCGAGCTTCGCCAGGCGAGCGCTCAGATCGATTGCCGCTTCGATTCCCGCGCCCTTGCCCAGGTGCTTCATGAAGTTGAACCGCACGCCGCAGAACCCGAGCGCATCCAGGCGCCTGAGCTCGGCGTCTTCCACCGTCGCGGGAACGAGCGCGACGCCGCAGTAGTCGCCTTTCTTCGCGGCGATCGCATCGGCGACGACCCGATTGTCGAAGCCGTGGCAGGTGGACTGGACGATCACGCAGTGCCCGATGCCGAGCATGGCGTGCAGCGCGAAGAGTTTTTCCTTGGGCGCATCGGCGGGCGTGAACGGCCGGTTCTCGGCGAACGGAAAAATCACCCTCGGTCCGAACACGTGCACGTGCGCGTCGCAGGCTCCCGAGGGCAGCCGGAGCCTGGGCCTGCTCGGCGAGGGGTGGAAGGACGGCTGTGGATCAGTCATCGTGTTCGAGCGTGCACGACGTCGTCGCGCGCTGACGGCGGCTAATCCTCCTTGAAGCCGATCGCCCTGATGATCGTGCTCCACCTCGCCTGCTCCTCGGAGAGGAAGGCGGCGTATTCCGCCGGCGTCGACGGGAAGGCGATCCCGCTCACCTTGGCGAACTGATCGAGAAGAGCGGGCGAGCGCAGCGCCGCGACCGCAGCGTCGTGAATCCGCTTGAGAACGGCGGGCGGCGTCGCCGCCGGCGCCACCAACCCGTACCAGTTGTCGGAGATCACCTTCGGGTAGCCCGTCTCGGCCGTGGTCGGGACATTGGGCAGGGACGGCGCCCGCTTCGCGCTCGTCACCGCGAGCGCCTTGAACTTGCCCGATTGAATGTGCGGGAGCACCACCGGAATGTCGAAGATCCCCATGTTGACCTGCCCGCCCAGCAAGTCGCTCACCGCGGGCGCCGCGCCCTTGTACGGCACGTGCACGAGATCGACGCGCGCCTCGGCCTTGAGGAGCTCGCAGGCGAGATGCGTGATGCCTCCGGCGCCGGCGGATCCGAAATTGATCTTCCCCGGGTTCGCCTTCGCATAAGCGATCAGCTCGGCGAGGCTCGCCACCGGGAGCGACGGATTTACGACCACGACCTCGGGAACCTTGACCACGGTCGTGACGAGCGCGAGATCCTTCTGCGGGTTGAACGGCATCTTGGAAAGCGCGAACGGCGCCATCGCCACGGATCCCTGGTTGTTGAACCCCAGCGTGTAGCCGTCGGGCGAGGCCTTGGCTACCGCGTCGATACCGAGCACGCCTCCCACGCCGCTCTTGTTCTCGACGATGACCGTCTGGCCGAGGCCGGCGCTCAAGGCCTGCGCGAAGGTCCGCCCGAAAATATCCGCCGGGCCTCCGGCCGGAAAACCCACGATCAAGCGCACGGGCCTGAGCGGGTAGGATTGCGCCAGCGCCGTGCCGGCGAGGAGCGCCGCGGCCACGCAGGCAAGAATCTGCCTAGAAAGCTTCATTTCTGACCACCGGCAGTGACGGGGACGAACCCGTTCAGCTGGCCCCGCGGAGGCGCACGTTGGTTTTTCTGCTGATGACGAAGTGGTGCGGATCCATCTTCTGCTCGGTCGCGGCGATGCGATACTCCTCCTCGGGCTGCCGGCCCGGAGCCTTGACGGTACAGGATACGAGCTTGCCCTCGGCATTGAGCTGCGAGAGCTCGAGCCCCATGCGTTGCACGCCGACGCCGAGCTTCGCCGCAAGAGCCTTAATGCGCCATGCGGTGGGGTTGGACGTCATGAAGGCGAGCACGTTCTCGCGCAAGGACAGGCTTGTCATGGCTCAATCCCTTACTTGTCCCATTTGGCCATGTCGGCCAGCTCGACGTTGTAGCCGATGTTCTGCGGGCCCGCGGCCGTGTTGGCCGCCTTCTCCGCCTTGCGGAAGGTCTCGGCGAGCTGGAGACTGAGCTTTGCGAGCTCTCCCGGATCGGGCTTGATCACCGCGGTGTTGTCGGCCCTCAGGAAAGCTCGGCCGATCAATTCGACATAGATCCGCGACGCTAGGTCCTGGATGCCGGCGTTCGCTGCGGCGTGTGCAGGGGAAGCCATGAATGCCGCCTTGAGGGGGAAGATGACACATACTACGCTGAACTCGAGGCGGACAAGGGAATTTCCCTCGTCCGGCGTCGTGGAGCACCTGGAATCGGGGTCGGCAAGGAGGCCGGGCATGGACACCGAATCGAAATGGAAGCACCGCGGCATTCGCGTCGTGCACGCGAACGAACTCGACATCAACACCGCGCAGACGCCCGGCATGAACCGCGCCGCGGCGATCACGAACGCGCGCGCGGGAGCGGAGAAGCTCTGGGCCGGGACAGTCGTCATCCATCCCAGGGCGAAGACCGGCGCGCACCACCACGGGCCGGTCGAGAGCGTGATTTACGTCGTCAGCGGCCGCGCGCGCATGCGCTGGGGCGACAAGCTCGAATTCGTCGCCGAGGCCGGGCCGGGCGACTTCATCTACGTGCCGCCCTACGTCCCGCACCAGGAAATCAACGCGAGCGACGATCAACCGCTCTCGTGCGTGCTCGTCCGGAGCGGTCAGGAACCCGTGGTGGTGAACCTCGATATTCCGGTGGTCGAGAAGCCGGAGGAGGTGCATTGGGTGGACAACATTCATCCGGGGCCGAAAGGGCGCTAGCGAAAGCCCCGCTGATCAGCCCGTCGAGCGGTCAACCGGCCAGCATGCCCAGGACCTGCGCTGCGGTGCGTACGCGCGCCATGCGCGGGAAGATGCGCTTCATGAATTGCCTGTGATTGTCCTCCTCCGGCGAGGTGCAGGCATCGCTCACGATGACCAGGTTGTAGTCCATGTCGCGGGCGGCATAGGCGGTGCTCGCCACGCCGACATCGGTCGAGCCGCCCGCGATCACCAGCGTATCGATATTGCGATTGCGCAGCGCCAGGTCCAGATAGGTCTGATGAAACGCGCTCCAGCGGAACTTGGGGATCATGTAGTCCTGCGGCTGGGCTTTCAGCTCGTCGATCACCTGCGCCTCCCAGGTGCCGGCGGCGACCACGGGCTTGCGCTCGCGGGGCGCGCCCGGCGCAAGCGGCCGCACGCGGTTATCGGTGTCGGTGACGAGGTGAGCGGAGGTGGCGTTGTCAGGGCGGTGGTGCGCGGTGGCGTACATGACCACGACCCCTGCGCGCCGCGCCGCTTCGAGCAGGCGCACGGCGGCGGCGATCACCGGCGCATAGCGCGCTTTCGTCGCCGGGTCGTTCTTCTTGACGTGTCCGTTCAGCATGTCGAAGAAGAGCAGCGCCGTGCGCGCAGGGTCGAGACGCTTGCTCGTCATTGCAGCCTCACGTTCTTCGAGAAATCGTAGTCCGCGGCGCTCGCGCCTTCGAACTCCCAGCGCACCTCGCCCTTCCCCGGCCAGGCGCCCGAGAAAACCCCGTCGAGAAACTCGAGGAGCACGCTCCAGGCCTCGGCCGCCTCTTTTGCGCGGTAGCGCCCGGGCATGGTGTCGTTCAGCCAGCCGTGGGGCATGTCCCTGAATATCTTCATGCGGTAGCTGCAGCGGCCTTCCTCGAGCGCATCGCGCGTGCGGCGGACGTCGGCGAGCGAGATCGTGTGATCGCGCTCGCCGAACACGAAGAGCGCCGGGGCGGAAAGCGAGCCCATCATCTCCTGCATCGGCCTTGGCTGCAGCCCGGATACGTTCCAATCGCGCTGCTGGGACGCACCGTAGAACACCACGCAGGCGGCGAGATCGCGCCGCCGGCTGCCGATCACGATCGGATAGCGCCCGCTCTG
>DATHHZ010000483.1:0-6131 GCA_035316965.1 Burkholderiales bacterium
CGCCCGGGCACATGGAAGGCCACAATACCCACGCCGGCGTGACCGTCGGCGCGGCCTATGCGCTCAAGCAGGTCATGGAACGGTACAAACTGCCCGGTACCATTGCGATCTCCTACGGCCCGGCCGAGGAGCAACTGGTCAGCCGCCCGTTTCTCGTGCGCGCGGGGCTGTTCAAGGATATCGATGCGGCGCTGCTGATCCACATCGGCTCGACATTCGGCACCGGCATAGGCCTGATGAATTACGGCGCGATCAGCGCGGAATTCACCTTCCGCGGCAAAACCGCGCACGCCGCGCAGAATCCCTGGGACGGCCGCGACGCGGTCGATGCGGTGGTGCTGATGGACGCCGGCGTGAATGCGCTGCGCGAGCACCTGCGTCCGACCGCCCGCGCCCATCGCACCATCACCCACGGCGGGATCCAGCCCAACATCATCGCCGACCTGGGCAAGATCTGGTGGTACGTGCGCGATGACACCGGACCCAAAACCATAGAGAACTTCAACAAGGTGGTGAAAGTGGCCGAAGGCGCCGCGATCATGACCTCCACCACGCTGAGCCACGAGGTAGTCGCTTCGGCCTGGCCGCAATTGAGCAATCGCGCTATCGCCGAGGTGATACAGAAGAACATCGACAGCGTCGGAACACCGGTCTGGTCCAGCGAGGAGAACGACTTTGCCAGGCGCTTCCAGAAATCGGTCGGCGTGCCCGAGGTTGGCCTGGCGACGCGCGCGATTCCCTTGGGCGGACGGCCGCAATCCTTTGCCTCAAACGACAACGGCGACGTGACCTGGGTCGTACCCTCGAGTACCTTCCAGTTCCCGGCGAGCGTGCCCGGCATCTCGTACCACAACTGGGTCGCGGCAGTGACGCCGACCCTGTCGATCTCCCACAAGGGACAGGTCGCCGGCGCCAAGGTCCTTGCCGCGACCGTGCTGGACCTGCTCACCGATCCAGAGCTTCTCAAACGCGCGAAGGCGCAGTTCGCGCAGGACACGAAGGAGACAAAATACTTTCCCATGCTGCCGGCGAACGTCAAGCCGCCGCTCGACATGAACCGGGAAATGATGGAAAAGTACCGCCCGGAAATGAAGAAGTCTTACCTGAACACGAAGCCGGCGTTCAGGTAGCAAGCTTTTCGCCAAGGCATGACATGTCGAGGAACATCGTGAGCTCCGCGCGCCTGCTCGCGGCGCTTCTTTTCTGCGCCGAAGCGGCTCACGCGCAGGCGCCTGCGCGCCCGGCCGACGCTGCGAGAAAGGAACGCGAGGTCGTTTGGTACACCGCCATGAACACCCCCGATGCGGCGCCGCTGAGAAAGCGCTTCCGGGAGAAACATCCCGACTTGAATCTCACGATCCTGCGCCAGCCAGGCGAGAAGATCCGCACGCGCATCCTCACCGAAATGCGCGCCGGAAAGTTTTTCTGGGACGTGGTTTCGTTCAACCACCTGGACATGGATGCGCTCGCGCAAGAAGGGCTGCTTGCCGCCTACGCGTCCCCGGAAACGCGCAGCGGATTTCCCGGAGGCGCGGTCGACCCGGAGGGCCGCTGGGCGGCGATTTACGTGCGCCAATACGTCATCGGCTACAACACCCGCTCGGTGCCGCAGCCCGAAGCCCCCAGGAGCTGGGAGGATTTGTTGCAGCCGAGATGGAAGGAAAAGTTCGCCATGGACGAAAGCGACGTCGAATGGTACGCCGCCATGCTCGACTATCTCGGCCGGGAAAAGGGCGCGGTCTTCATGCGGGCCCTCTCGCGGCAGAATCCGCAGTTCCGCCGCGGCCACAGCTTGCTCGCCAAGCTCCTGGTCGCGGGCGATTTTCCCCTGGCGCTGGTTCACGCCGCTGAAATGGACGAGGCCAGGCGGGCCGGGGCGCCCGTCGACTGGGTGAAGACCCTCGATCCGGTCATCACCTCGCCGAGCCAGGTCGCGGTATCGGCCAGAGCGCCGCATCCGAACGGCGCTCGCCTGCTCGTGGACCTGCTGCTTTCGGCGGAGGGCCAGGCGCTCATCCGAGACCGCGGACGCGTGCCCGCGCGCAACGACCTCGCGCGAGGGCAAGCCTCGATTCCGCTGAAGGAGCACTATGTGAGCCCGCGGCTCGCGCGCGAAGCCGATAGGTACGAGAAGGAGTTCCAGGAAATATTTCTGCGAGGTCGTTGATTCATGCCTGCAAAGATCAAGCACATCGCCATCGTCAGCGACCAATACGCGCTCGAGGGCAGATTTTACGAGGCGGTGTTCGGCATGAGGACTGCGGCCGACACGCGGCCAGAGCGCGCGGTGACCGTCAGCGACGGCTATGTGGGCCTCAACATCAATCCGCGCAAGGCGGGCCGCGCGGGGGGGCTCGACCACTTCGGCGTGGAAGTGGAAGACGCGGAACGGCTCTGCGCGCAGCTGCGGGAGCGCTACCCCGCCATCGAAGTCCTGAAGCGCCCCGGCACGCGCCCCTTTGCCGGCATCAGCACCCACGATCCCGCAGGCAACCTCTTCGACCTGTCGCAGGAGAACATGGAGAACCGCACCTCGGTCTACGTCGAGCCGTCGCGCGAGCAAGCGCGCTGGATCAGCCATCTGGCGATTCGCACCTTGCACGCCGACGAGGTCGCGGAGTTCTACGCGGACCTGTTCGGCTTCGAGCGGCTCGGCAAGAAGGCCGGCGACCCGAGCCATTATCTGAGCGACGGCCGGATCACCTTGATCCTCACGCCCTGGAGCATCCTGGACTACGAGGGCGGCGGAATCGCCCGCCCGGGGCCAGATCACATCGGCTTCAGGGTGGAGAACCTGCAGGCGGTGAAGGAGCGCCTACAAGCCGTGGGCGACAACAATCCGCATTTGCGCCCCTTCCCCGTGGGCGCAGGACCGGAAGGGCGGGCGCGGCTCGCGTTGTTCGAGCGTTGCCCCTACGGCGCTCATCACCTCGCCGACCCCGACGGCGTGCTGCTCGACATTGCGGAGAAGTAGTCGAACGGCGGTGAAGGAGAATTTCATCGAGGTGGAAGGGTTGCGCATCCGCACTCTCGAAGAAGGAAGCGGACTGGCAGTCCTTTTGCTGCACGGGGCGTCGCTCGGCTCCTCGGCGGACGTCTGGACGCGCAATCTTTCCGACCTAGCGGCACGCGGCTTGCGCGTGATCGCCTTCGATCAGCCGGGGTTCGGCCTGAGCGACAACCCGGAGGACCTTTCCGTCGCCTATCGCACGCGCTTCGTCCTCGCGCTCATGGATACCTTGCGGCTGCAGAAAGCGCGCCTCATAGGCCATTCGCAGTCCGGGCGCATCGCCGTGAGCCTTGCCCTCAAGCACGGCGAGCGCGTGCCCGGGGTCGTCGTGCTCGGCACCGGTAGCCTGCTGCCGCCCCTGCCCGGTCGAGGAAAGCCGGATGCCGCGGAAGGCGAAGAAGGCGGGTCCGCGGAACCCACGCTCGAAGAGACGCGCAGGCTCCTCGAGGAGAGCCTCTTCGACAAGACCTTGATCACGCCGGCCGCCCTGCAGACGCGCCACAGCATGAGCACGGGAAAGAACTTCCGGGCGTTCCTCGAGCGCGCGCGGGCGCGCGGCGGCGCCAGGAAGGAATCGAAGCCGCTCTGGCAGCGCCTCGGCCAGGTGCAGTCGCCGCTTCGGCTGATCTACGGAAGAGAGGACCGCGGCCATGCCGCGGAACGCGCCGCGCTCGCAATGCAGCTCCACCCCGGCCTCGATCTGCACCTGATCGACCGCTGCAAGCATCTAATCCAATGGGACGCCGCGGAAGAATTCGCCGCGCTGAGCGGATCGTTCCTGGCGGACAAGACGTGATTTGACCCGCGTTTCGCGCGTTCGCGCGCAAGCATACAATAGCGCGCTCAAGGGGGCGATCATGAAAAAAATACTGGCGGTGTGGGAGGCGCACCCATGACCAGATCGATCTTCCGGGCCGCCGCATTTCGAGCCGCCGCAGCGGCCTTCGCTGCGCTGCTGTGGACCCAGCTGCCTGCCTATTCGCAAGCCTATCCGGCGAGGACCGTCCGCATCGTCATCCCCTTCCCGCCGGGCGGCACCTCGGACATTCTCGCCCGCACCCTCGGTCAGAAGCTCACCGAGGAGTGGGGGCAGCAGGTGATCGCCGAGAACCGGGCGGGCGCCGCGGGGAACATCGCTTCCGAGCATGTGGCCAGATCGAAGCCCGACGGCTACACGTTGTTGATCAACACGGTCGGCACGCACGCGATCAACCCGGCCATCTATCCCAATCTCCCGTTCGATCCGGTCAAGGACTTCACGCTGATCACCAACCTCGTCAACCTGCCGAGCCTGCTGATCGTCCACCCGTCGGTGCCGGCGGCGAGCGCGCAAGAGCTGATCGCGCTTGCCAAGAAGCGCCCGGGCGGCTTGACGTACAGCTCGGCGGGCAGCGGCTCGCAGCCGCATCTCACCGCGGAGATCTTCAAGACGATGGCCGGCCTGGATCTGCTGCACGTGCCGTACAAAGGCGCCGGGCCGCAGTTGCTCGCCTTGATCAGCGGCGAAGTCTCGCTGACCTTCGCCACCGCGCCTGCGGCCGTGCCGTTGATCAAGAACAAGCAGGCGCGGGCGATAGCCGTCACCAGCGCCGAGCGCGTTGCCGCGCTGCCCGATGTTCCGACCTTGAACGAGGCGGCGCTGCCCGGCTATATCGCGGTCGGCTGGAACGGGCTGGTGGGCCCGGCCGCGATCCCCGCGCCGATCGTCGAGAAGATCCACGCCGCCGTGGCGAAGATTTACCGGCAGCCCGATATGCGCGAAAAGCTGATCGGCCTGGCGGCGGAGCCGGCGATCTCCACGCCGGAAGAATTCACCGCGCTGGTCAAGTCAGAGATCGGCAAGTGGTCGAAGGCTGTGAAGGACTCGGGCGCGAAGCTCGATTGATCGGAAATCCGACCATGTCCGCCACTGCTCCAATCGCCGCTCAGGCCACCGCTCCGACCGCCGAGCTCGCGCGCTTCATCGCGAATCTCGAATACGATCAGCTTCCCGCCGCAGTCCGCGAGCGCGTCAAGGACATCATCCTCGACACGCTCGCGAGCGCGATCGCCGGACGCCACGGCGACGAGAGCCGGCAGATCCGCACACTCGCTGCCGCGCTCGGCGCCTCGCGCGAGGCGAGCGTCATCGGCGGCGAGCCGCTCTCGCTTGCCGGAGCCACGCTGCTGAACGGATACCTGATCACCGCCGTCACGGTCTGCGATGTCCACCGGCCGACGCTGTGCCATACCACGCCGCAGGTCGTTCCGCCCGCGTTGGCGATCGCCGAGCGCAACCGCGCGAGCGGCCGCGCGCTGATCCTGGCAGTCGCCGCCGGCCTCGAGACCACCGTCCGCGTCGGGCTCGGCACCAAGTACCCGGCGTTTCGGGCGAAGGGTTGGCATTCACCTGGAGTCATCGGGCCGTTCGGCGGCGCCGCTGCGGCTGGGAAGCTGCTCGGCCTCGACGCCGAGCGCCAGCGCAACGCCTTCGGCCTCGCCGGCAGCCAGTCGGCCGGCACCTTCGCGCACTGGGGCACGCCGACCATCAAGTTCCACCAGTCCCGCGGCGCGCTCTCCGGCCTCATGGCGGGCCTGCTCGCCGAGCAGGGTTTTCTCGCCTCCTCGGAAATCCTGACGCACAAGGACGGCGGCCTCTTCAACGCCTACTCCGACGGCGGCCAGCCCGATGCTGTCGTGGCCGATCTCGGGAAACTCTGGGCACTGGAGCAGATCGCGCTGCGGCTATGGCCGGCAGCGAGCTCGATCCAAACGGTCATCACGGGTCTTTTCGCTCTGATAAAGGCGCACGACCTCAGGCCCGCGCGCATTGCCAGCGTGCGCGTCGGCCTCTCGAAGACCGTCTACGACATGCACGGCACGCTCGCCTGGAACGACAAGTTCAAGGCGCTCCTTTCCACGCCCTACGTCACCGCCATCGTGCTGCATGACCGGCGCTGCTGGCTCGACCAATTCGAGTCCGCGCGCTTCCGCGATCCGGCGGTCGACGCGTTCGCGCGCGAGCGCGTGAAAGTGGAAATCGATCCCCGCGTCGAAAGTACCGGCGCCGCGATCGAGATCCGGACCGTCGACGGCGCCGTCCACACCGACCACCGCGCCGCACCCAAGGGCGACCCTTCCG
>DATHHZ010000484.1:0-6707 GCA_035316965.1 Burkholderiales bacterium
AAGGCGTGAACAGGAGAATCAGCAGCATCGCGACCACCTCGTCCCAGTTCATGGCGCTGTGATCGGCGATACCCAGATCGCGCCCGGTGCGAGCGCAGGCCCAGACGCCGATCCCGAAGAAAACAGCGATGACCCCCAAAAAATACAGCGGAACGACCGCCCCGAAGAGAGGCAGCGGCGGCAGCAGCCAGTCGAGCAGGATGAAAAGCGGAAACGCGAGCAGCGTGCCGGCGGTGCCCGGGGCGATCGGCGCGAGCCCGGTTCCGAACCCGAGCGCGATGAAGTGGGCCGGGTGGGCGAAGACGAAACCGGGGGCGGGTCGCAGGATCATGCGAAGTGATCGAACCCCTTGCGCGGACTGGAAACGAGTTCGCCGCGGGCGTCGCGCAGCCTCGCCACCGGATCGCCGGCAACCGCGGCGCCGATGCGTGCGAGCGGGATTTCGAGATCCTTTCCCACCGCTTGGATCTGCGGACGCTTCGACTTCGGCGCGGTGAACACGAGCTCGTAATCATCGCCGCCGGCGAGCAGGCAGTCGTCGGCGAGGGTCCTGTCCGGGCAGCCGGCGATCGCCTTCGCCCGCGGGAGGCTGTCCCAGACGAGGTCCGCGCCGACGCGCGACGCTTCCAGGATGTGGCCCAGATCGGCCAGCAGACCGTCGGAGACGTCGATCGCGCCGCGCGCAAGGCCGCGCAGCCGCACGCCGAGATCGACGCGCGGCTCGGGCGTGTGCAGCCGGGTGAGGCAGGCTTCGAGCGCCGCGCCTTCCAGCTTCACGCGCCCCTTCAGGTGGGCGAGCGCGAGCGCCGCTTCTCCGGTCGCGCCCGAAAGCCAGATATCGTCCCCGGCGAGCGCCGAGTCGCGCCGCAGCGCGAGCCCCGCAGGCACCTCGCCCATCACGGTGACCGAGATCGGCGAGCAGGCCGTCGGAGACGTCGATCGCGCTGCGCGCGAGGCCGCGCAGCCGCTCGCCGAGATCGACGCGCGGCTCGGGCGTGTGCAGCCGGGTGAGGCAGGCATCGAGCGCCGCGCCTTCCAGCTTCACGCGCCTCTTCAGATGGGCGAGCGCGAGCGCAGCCTCTCCGGTCGCGCCCGAGAGCCAGACGTCGTCCCCGGCGAGCGCCGCGTCGCGCCTCAGGACGAATTCCGCCGGCACCTCGCCCATCACGGTGACCGAGATCGTGAGGGGCCCTCGGGTCGTGTCCCCGCCGACGAGCTCGGTTCTCCAGCGGCCGGCGAGCCGGAAGAACCCTTGCGCGAACGCGGCGATCCACTTCTCGTCGGGCTCCGGCAGCGCGATCGCGAGCGTGGCCCAGCGCGGGCCGGCGCCCATCGCGGCGAGATCGGAGAGGTTGACCGCGAGCGCCTTGTGCCCCAGCTTCCCCGGTTCGGCGTCCGGGAGGAAATGGGTTCCGGCCGTCAGCATGTCCGTCGAAACGGCGAGCAGCATTCCGGGGTCGGGCCGGAGGAGCGCGCAGTCGTCGCCCACCCCCAGCGCCGCGCTCGGCGCGGGCCGGGTGAAGTATTTGCGGATGATGTCGAACTCGGAGGCCACGCCTTCAGGTTTTCCTCTCCTGCGGGCGCAGTTCGGAGACGAGCTTGTCGAGCACGCCGTTCACGTACTTGTGGCCGTCGGTGCCGCCGAAGTCCTTGGCGAGCTCGATCGCCTCGTTGATCACCACCTTGTAGGGAATTTCGGTCGCGTTTTTCAGCTCGAACGCCGCAAGCAGCAGGATGCCGCGCTCCACTGGCGAGAGTTCTTTGAGCTTGCGATCGAGCACCGGCGCGATCAGGCGCTCGAGCGCCGCGGCGTCCTCGATCGTGCCCTGCAGGAGCCGCGCGAAATACTTGGCGTCGGCCTTACCAAAGCTCTTCGATTCGGCAAGATGGGATTGCAGTTCTTCCGCGTTGTCGCCCGCGAGCTGCCACGCGTACAAGCCCTGCAGCGCGAGCTCGCGCGAACGGCGCCGCGCCGATTTCATTTGTGGATCTTCGCGATGCTCTTGCCGAGGTTCGCCATTTCCACCGCGACCTCGGCGCAGTCCCGGCCTTTTTGCGCGGCGCGCGCCTCGGCCTGCTTCTCGGTATCGGTGGTGAGAATTCCGTTTGCGACCGGGATGCCGCTGTCGAGCTGCACCTGCATGAGGCCCGATGCGGACTCGTCCGCGACGATCTCGAAGTGATAGGTTTCGCCGCGGATCACCGCGCCGAGCGCGATCAGCGCGTCGTATTTTTCAGTATTAGCGAGATTCTGCAGGGCGAGCGGCGCTTCGAGCGCACCCGGCACGCTGACCACAGTGAGCGCGCTGACGCCCAATTCGCCGAGCCGCTTGCGGCAGGCCTCGAGCATCGCGACGCCGATACGCTCGTTGAAGCGCGAGCGCACGATCCCGACCCGCAGGCCCTCCCCGCCCGAGTCGGGCTTGATCTCCGCCATCAGCCGTCCCGCACCCTGGCGGCCTTTTCGACGTAGCCGGCGATCTCCAGCTCCCATCCAGCCATGCTCGGCATCTTGCGGGGCGAGGCCATCAGGCGCATCTTTCCGACCTTGAGATCGCGCAGGATCTGAGCGCCGATTCCGTAGGTGAGGAAATCCATCTTCGACGACCCCTCGGGCCGCTCGGGCGATGCGACGCGCTCGATCAGCTGGGACGCGCTCTCCGCGCAGTTGAGCAACACCATGACGCCTTTGCCTTCGGCGGCGATACGCTCGAGCGCGTCGGGCACCGACCAGGAGTGCGCCCGGGGGCCGGCCTCGAGCAGATCGAGCACGGAGAGCGGCGCATGCACGCGCACCAGCGTTTCCCTGTCGGGCGTGATCTCGCCGCGGACGAACGCGAGCTGGGTCTCCCCGCTCAGTTTTTCCAGGTAGGCGATCAGCCGGAACGGCCCGAAGCGCGTCTCGATCACGCGCTCGGTGACCCGCTTGACCAGCGATTCGTTCTGGCTTCGAAAGTGGATCAGGTCGGCGATCGAGCCGATCTTGAGCCCGTGATGTTTCGAGAACTCGATCAGGTCGGGCAGCCGCGCCATGCTTCCGTCGTCTTTCATGACCTCGCACAGCACCGCCGCCGGGTGAAGTCCGGCGAGGTGCACCAGGTCGCAGCAGGCCTCGGTGTGGCCGGCGCGCACCAGCACCCCGCCGTTCTGGGCGATGAGCGGGAACACGTGGCCCGGCTGGACGATGTCCGCGGGGGTCGCCTTGGAGGAAGCCGCCACCTTGATGGTGTGCGCCCGGTCGGCCGCGGAGATGCCCGTGGTCACGCCGGAGGCCGCTTCGATGGACACCGTGAAATTGGTGCCGTGAACCGAGCGGTTGCGCGCCACCATGGGCAGGAGGTTCAGCCGCTCGGCGTGCGCCTCGGTGATCGGCATGCAGACGAGGCCGCGGCCGAACTTCGCCATGAAATTGATTTTTTCCGCGGTGACGAACTCCGCGGCGAAAATGAGGTCGCCCTCGTTCTCGCGATCCTCGTCGTCGACGAGCACGGCCATGCGGCCGGATTTCAGCTCGGTGATGATTTCCTGGATCGAGTTGAGGCTCATGGGAGCGTGAATTTTACGCCGTTCCGAGAAGGTGGTCGGCAGTGCCTTCCCCTCCTTGGATAAGGAGGGGTGGCGCGAAGCGCCGGGGTGGTTTGATGGAGAGGCGCGCTACCACCCCGCCCCTTCGGGGCACCCCTCCTCAAACGAGGAGGGGAAAGAGCGTCGATTCGCGACGCGCCTACTGCTCGCCGCCCTGCTCGCGGCCTTCGATTTTCTCGCGGATGCGCGCGCCCTTGCCCGAGCGCTGGCGCATGTAGTAGAGCTTGGCGCGGCGCACGGCGCCCTTGCGTTTCAGCTCGATCGAGTCGATCAGCGGGGAATAGGTCTGGAAGGTGCGCTCGACCCCCTCGCCCGAGGACACCTTGCGCACGGTGAACGAGGAGTTGATGCCCCGGTTCCTCTTGGCGATCACCACGCCTTCGTAGGCCTGAACGCGCTTGCGCTCGCCTTCGACGACGCCGACGTTGACGATCACCGTGTCGCCCGGCGAGAACTCGGGGAGCTTCTTCCCCATGCGCTTGATTTCTTCCTCTTCGAGCTTCTGAATGATGTTCATTGCTTCGCTCCTTGGTCCAGTTCCTGCCTGAACTCTTCAAGCAGTTTGCGTTCGCCCTCGCTCATCCCGCGCCGCTCGAGCAGCTCGGGCCTCCTCAGCCATGTGCGGCCCAGCGACTGCTTCAGCCGCCAGCGCTCGATCTGCGCGTGATGCCCCGAGAGCAGCACCTGCGGCACCGCCTCGCCCGCGTACGTTTCCGGCCGCGTGTACTGCGGGCAGTCGAGCAGCCCGTTCACGAACGAGTCCTGTTCCGCCGACAACCCGTCCCCGAGCGCGCCGGGCAACTGCCGCACCACCGCGTCGATCAGCACCATCGCCGCGAGCTCGCCGCCCGAGAGGACGTAGTCGCCGATCGACAGCTCCTCGTCCGCCGAGCGGCGAATGAGGCGCTCGTCCACGCCTTCGTAGCGTCCGCACAGCAATATCCACCGCGACCCCTCCACGAGCTCCATCACCTTGCGGTGGTCCATCACCGGCCCTTGAGGCGAGAGATAGATCACTTTCGCCTCGCCCCGCGCCGCGGCCCTTGCCGCGGCGATCGCCTTCTCCAGCGGTTCGGCGAGCATCACCATGCCGGGCCCGCCCCCGTACGGCCGGTCGTCAACCGTGCGGTGATTGTCCGTCGTGAAATCCCGCGGATTCCACAGCGAGAGGCTCCACAGCCCCTGCTCCAGCGCCCGGCGCGTCACGCCCGAGTCCGTGACCGCCGTGAACGCCTCGGGAAACAGCGTCACGCAATCGAAGCGGATCACCAGTCCGCTCCCCAGTCGACTTCGACCGTGCCTGCGGCGAGGTCGACTCTCCGTATCACTTCACCCGCGACCGGCAGGAGCCGCTCTTTGCCCTCGTGCTCGACGCGCATCACGTCGTTCGCGCCAGTGGTGAGAAATCCCGCCACCTTGCCGAGTCGCTCGCCCCGCGTATTGACCACCGCAAGGCCGATCAAATCGACCTGGTAGAACTCGTGCGCAGCGGGCTCAGGCAGATCCTCGCGCCTCAAGGCCACCTCGGCTCCGCGATACGCTCCGGCGTGCTCCGGACTGTTGCATCCATCGAATCGCGCCACCAGGTAGGCGCCGTGCGCGCGGCACTCCGCCACCGCGACCTCACCGAGCTTCCCCGGCTTGCCGACCCACCACGCGGAGTACTTGCAGAGGTTGCCGATTCCCGAGCCGAAGGGCTCGATCTTCAGAGCACCCTTCACACCCCAAGGCGCCATCACGCGCCCCATCACCACCCACCTGGTTGGCGTCGCCAACCCGCCCCGCAAGTCCGCGCTACTTGGCAGCGGCGGCAGCCGGCGCCTTGTAGCCCTTCAGCAGGCGCGCCACCGTCGGGCTCAACTGCGCGCCCTTGCCGCGCCAGTACGTCAGGCGGTCGGTCGCGAAACGCAGCGACTCGCGGCCCTCGGGCGCCTTCGGATCGTAGAACCCGACGCGCTCGATGAAGAGCTTGCCGGCCGCCCGGCGCGAATCGGCGACCACCACGTTGAAAAAGGGCCGCTTCTTGGCGCCGCCGCGCGAAAGACGAATCACCACCATGATGAATTGACCGAAGCCGAAAAGGGCGTGATTTTACGCGAGCTTAGGTGGGATTGGCAAGGAGAAGCGTAACGCACAATAAAGAAAAACCCCGCGGGGAGCCGGGCTCCCCGCGGGGTCTGGAAGGCGCTATCGCGCAGTGAGTGCGATAGCTGAACGCTGGACGCTACCGCGTCTTGAATATGTTGATTCCGCCCCCGGGGAACGCCGATCCCCCGCCGGACGCGCTCGTATTCGTGAAGGGCGTGATTACTTTGCCCAACGCCGAATCCACGGCAACCGAGTGCGAGTTGTTGCCGTTGGGTATCATGGCCACGATAGCATGCGTTGTTCCGTCAACCACGCCAAGCATCGGCGTCAGAGGACACGTGACCGCAGTACCCCCACCGCAGGAAGTCCGGGTTGCTGTCGAACGGCTGTCCGCGAGGTACCACTTGTTTGAGGTCGGGTCATAGGTGATCTGGTCTCCGCCACCTGCCCCTACCACCGTCGCGATGATCACCCCGGTAGTCTTGTTCATGATTATGAAGTCCAGGCTGTGGCCCAGTGTTCCCGGCCTGCACATGGACCCGAGGCTACCCTCCGCTGCCGGTCCCGGAGCAATCCCGGTGGGATCACACAGAGCAGGCAGCGGGAACGGAGCCAACGCACCGACAAGTGTGCCGGGCCCGAATTGAACACGAACTACTGGCCCCGGCTTGAGCGCAACGATAGCCGCCGCCGGAATTCGCCATACTTCGCCGTTCGGATTGACATTCGACCCGTCGTTGTTGCCGAAGAAATTCCCGGTCGCCGCATCGAAGAAGCACGCCTCGAGTCCGGCCGAGGCCGAGCCGTCCGTTCCGTTCATGGCCACGGTAGCGATGAGGGTGGGAGCGCTCTTATTCGTCGTGTCAAAGAACGTCATGAACGGGTTGTTGGCGCCCGGTGTGGCAATCGCATAAATGTTATCGACCGGATCCCAACAGCCCTCATCCGCGCGCAACCCCCCCGGGGTGGACGGGATGACTTTTTTCGCTTGGGCCGCGGTCCCTGCGAGCGCCCCTGTTCCTTTATCGAGAACG
>DATHHZ010000485.1:0-3110 GCA_035316965.1 Burkholderiales bacterium
GACGTAGCCGAGGTGGGGCGTGCATATCGCGTTGTCCATGTTGAGCAGCGGATGGCTGGTGTCGCGCAGCGGTTCTTCTTCGTAGACATCGACCGCGGCCTTGCCCGGACGCCCCGCCTTAAGGGCATTCAAGAGCGCGCCGGACTCGATCAGTGGGGCGCGGCTCGTATTGACGATCAAGGCAGTCGGCTTCATTCGCGCCAGGTCGCGCGCGGTCACTATGCCGCGCGTGGCCTCGATCAGCCGCATGTGCAGCGAGATGACGTCGCACTCCTCGAAGAACGCCTCTTTGCTCGCCGCGACGGCGTAACCGTCCTCGCGCGCACGCAGCTGCGACGCTTCGCGCGCCAAGACGAGCACTTTCATGCCGAAAGCCTTTCCGTATCCCGCCACGACGGCGCCGATCCTGCCGTAGCCGAAGATTCCCAGCGTCTTTCCGCGCATTGTGCTGCCGACGCCGGCCTGCCACTTTCCGGCCTTGAGGGAAGCCATTTGCTTGGGGATCTCGCGCATGGCAGAAATGATGAGCCCCCACGTCAGTTCAGCGGTTGCATAAGACGGCATGCCGAAATGCTGGTTTGATGACAAGACGATGCCGAGACGCGTGCAGGCATCGACGTCAATGTGCGGGTATATGCTGCGCTGGCTGATGAGTTTGAGCCTGGGTAGGCGCTCGAGCAGCTCGGCGCGGATCTTGGTGCGCTCGCGGATCAGCACCAGCGCTTCGGCGTCTTTCAGGCGTCCGGCCAGCGTATCGACCTCCTGGACATGATCGTTCCAGACCTCGACCTCGTGGCCGGCCAGCTTGCTAAAGGCTTTCAGCGTGCGCAGCGTGTCGTGATAATCGTCGAGGATGGAGATTTTCATGATTTTTTTCGAGTCAATGATGTCTGAGCCGATCCGCTATTCCTATGAAGGGTCATGGATGCGCCAGAAGTATTTTCTCCAGACCCTTGCCAACGGCGTCCGTACCCCCCATATTAGCGGCATCGAATTCGATTTGGGTCGGTCAGCAGTATCCCTCGGGGTGCCGCCTTTCTCCCACGGATAATTTGATGCCTCGCACACATTCGTGCGCGGCGACGCCACCTATGGAGAGATTCTATGCCTACCGGTACCGTAAAGTTCTTCAACAGCACCAAGGGATTCGGCTTCATTCAACCCGACGACAAATCCAAAGACGTGTTCGTGCACGTTTCGGCGATCGAACGCGCTGGACTCGGAAGCTTGAGCGAGCACCAGAAGGTTTCGTATGAGCTCGAGCAAGGGCAGAACGGCAAGACGTCCGCAGTCGATTTGAAAGCCGTCTGATTCCCTGTCGCGGAAGGCGGTGTTTTCCGCCTTCGCATTCACCCCGGGTTTCCCGCAGTCGCGGGCTCCGATTGCAGGAAGATCCTGAGCCGGAAGGAGTATTGGCGTGGCAAAAGAGGCATTGATCGAAATGGAAGGCACCGTCAGCGAGGTGCTCCCCGATACGCGCTATCGCGTAACGCTGGAGAACGGGCACATGGTGATTGCCTACGTGGCGGGTAAGATGAGAAAGCACCGGATCACCATCCTCGCTGGGGACAGGGTGAGCCTCGAGCTGACGCCCTACGATCTGACGAAAGGGCGCATCAATTTCCGGCACAAGGATGAGAACCCGGCGGCACGGTTGCCCGCACGCCGGCCACAGTACCGGCGGCGCTAGGCGGCGCGTCGCTTCTTGGAGAGTTTGCGAGCGCTCTCATATCACGGCGAGCCGTACTACCCCGAATTGACGGTCGCCGCTTGGCCGAGTTGAGGAGAGAAAAATGAAGAGCCGAACGTTGGCTCTGTCGGTCGGGGCGGTCGCACTTGGCGCGTTGCTCACGGTTTCGCCCTCGTCTTTTGCGGCCGAAAGCTCGGGCACCACTGCTAAGGATGTCTCGAGAAAGGCCGGCGAGACGGGCCGCGCGATCAAGGACTACACGGTGGAGCAGCGAGACGAGGCCATCAAGAAGGCCAAAGCCGCGCTCGATGATCTGGACACGCGCATCCGCCGCATGGAAAGGAAATTGGACAGCGAATGGGAACGGATGGACCAAGGCGCCCGCAAGAAAGCCCGGGCGACGTTGGATGCGCTGCGCAGAGAGCGCAACGAGGCTGCCGAATGGTACGGCGGACTCAAGCACAGCTCCGCGGAATCATGGGAGCAGGTCAAGGCCGGCTTCGTGAAAAGCTACGAAGTGCTGAGGCAGTCCTTCGCCAAGGCAAGGAAGGAACTCTAGACCGCCTCGGGATATCGGGCAGGCGATTGCGCCGAGAAATATCCTGACCGACCCCTACTCCTCGGAGACCATTCGCAATGAGGGGGGAGCGGAGGAGAAAGAAGAAAGCTCTCTCCACTGTGCCGAGGGTCCGCTTGAAAGCTCATAGGCGGAAAGCGGCCGATGGAAGTAACCGGCCCGGAATGCCTCCGAATAGTCGTCGATTCCGACCATGGCGTGTATCGGCGGTTCCTTGCGCTGTTTGCGGAATGTCTCGCCATCGGCATAGCCTTTGGCAATGGTGAGCGGCCAGCCGTATTGATCGGCCAGCACCTGCGACTTTTCCTTGAACGCGATTACCGACATGACACCTCCGTGTTGGAAACGCTCCCATTGGTGCTTTGTCGGGATGATCAACTACCGGTGTTTACGGCCGTCGGTGTTCTGCGTAGTCCTTTCAGCCCGTGCATTACCCGTGATATACCTTCTTCCGCTTCTCGTGGTAGGGCTTAAAGCCCAGGAATAGGAACTACTACCCAGGTATAGCTGGCCGGCGTCGGGTCGGTGTTGCCGGCCGGATCGGTGGCCCGCACTTGGAAAGTGTGGGTGCCGAGGGCCAGGCCGCTATAGCTCCGGGGACTCGCGCAGGGTGCGAAAGCACTCCCGTCGAGCCGGCACGCGAAGCTGCTGCCGGCCTCGGTGGCCGTGAAGCTGAAGCTGGCGCTGCTGCTGATGCTGACGGCCAGCGGCGCGGCCGTGATGGTCGTGTCCGGCGGCGTGGTATCCGGCGGCGTGGTATCCACCGTCCAGGTGTAGCTCGCCGGCGTCGGGTCGGTGTTGCCGGCCGCATCGGTGGCGCGTACCTGGAAGCTGTGGCTGCCG
>DATHHZ010000486.1:0-10075 GCA_035316965.1 Burkholderiales bacterium
CTCACCACGGCGCGATCGAAGACCTCGTCAAGGCGGGAATCATGTTCGTCGGAACGCCCGACGACGTTTACAACCAGCTCGCCGAATTCATCGACAACATCGGGGGACTGGGCCACTTCCTCATGATGGGCCACGCGGGCCACATGACCCACGAGGAAGCGGTCGACCAGATCACCCTCGTCGCCAAGGAGGTCCTGCCCCGCCTGCAGAAACCGCGTCCTGCCACGAAGCAGGCGGCGTGATTTTTTCCCCTCCTTTCAAAGGAGGGGTGGCGCGCAGCGCCGGGGTGGTCGCGCTGCTTCTCTCGCTCTCCGCGCTCGCTCAATATCCCTCGAAGCCGATCCGCCTCGTCGTCACTTTCCCTCCGGGCGGGATCACCGATTTCACGGCGCGGGCGCTCGCGCCCCGCCTCGGCGAAGCGCTCGGGCAGCCGGTCATCGTCGAGAACCGCACGGGCTCCGGCGGCAACATCGGCACCGATTTCGTCGCCAAGGCTCCGCCCGACGGCCATACGCTGCTCGTCGCGGCGCCGCCCAACGCGATCAACGTGTCGCTGTACAGGACGCTGCCTTTCGACACGAAGAAGGACCTCGCCCCGGTCGCGCTCGTGGGCAGCGGCGCGAACGTGCTCGTGGTTTCCGCGAAGACGCCCGTCAACGGCGTGCGCGAGCTCCTCGAGCACGCCCGCCGCAATCCAGGCAAGCTCAACTTCGCCTCGAACGGCAACGGCACGAGCATCCATCTCTCGGGCGAGCTGCTCAAGTACTACGGAAAGTTCGACGCGGTGCACGTTCCCTTCCGCGGGGCGCCGGCGGCGATGACGGCGCTGCTCTCGGGCGACGTGGATTTCATGTTCGACGCGCTTTCCATCTCCGCGCCGCAGATTCGCGCCGGCAAGATCCGCCTGCTCGCCGTCACCTCGCGCGAGCGCAGCCCGATGTTCCCCGACGCACCGACCCTGGTCGAGTCGGGCTTTCCCGAGTTCGAGGTGAGCGGCTGGACCGGCGTCATGACCACCGGCGGAACGCCTGCCGCCGTCGTCGCCCGGCTGGAGGCCGAGCTGCGCAGGATCCTCTCCGATCGCGAGCTGATCGCCGCATTCGAGAAGCCCGGCATGACGGCGAGCTTCGCTGGCGCGCGCGAATTCGCCCGGTTCCTCGATGAGGAAATCGCCCGCTGGGCGATGGCGGTGAAGCATTCCGGCGCCCAGGCCGATTGAGCGGGAAAATCTAGTCCGCCGCGCCCCTTTGCGGCGACGGCAGCCCGTCGCCCGGTGTGAACCGCAACCGCTTGGCGATGAAGCTGAGCCCGCCAGCCGCAAGCAGTATGCCGGCCACCCAGAGGGCCAGAATTGCAAAGCCTGCCGCGCTCGGTCGCGGCCACGGCGTCTTCCACAGCACATCCGCGCGGTCGATCATCCAGTGCCAGCCGGTGTCCGCCATGATCGCCGAGAGGATGATCATCCCGACCCGGCCAGGCAACACGTACCGCCGCACCACGGCAAGCGCCGGCAGCATGACCGCAAGGACCATGATCTGGCCCAGTTCGATGCCTATGTTGAACGCGAAAAGTGAAACAAGCAGATGGGTCCCGGCGAACTGGAAATTCTCCTGGAGGCCATACGAGAAGCCGAAGCCGTGGACCAGTCCGAACAGGCCCGTGATCAGGACGCGCCGCTCGAGCTTGACGCCCATGATGTTCTCGAGCGCCATGTAGACGATCGATGCGGCGATTGCCGTCTCGACGAACGGTGGGAACCATTTGCCCGATGGCGCGAGATTGAAGGCCGAACCCAGCAGCGTGAACGAATGCGCGACCGTGAAAACTGTGATCACCGACAGGATCTGCCGCCAGCCGCGCAGCGGAATCACCAGGCAAAGCAGAAAAAGCAGATGATCGTAGCCGGTGAGGATGTGCGCGATGCCGAGCCCGGTAAAGCCCGCCGCGGCACGCACCCAGGTCGGGTTGAGCGCGACCACCCCCGAGCGGCCGGTAACAACCATCGCTCGGCTGTCCTCTCCGAGCGGCATGTAGCGCAGCGCGAGCTTGAGCGCATCCCCGAGCTCCGGGCCGGCGGTCGTGCGGACGGCGAACTCCGAGCCCGGCGAGCCTATCGGATAGGTGATGCGGGCGTCCACGTAGCCCTGATCGATGTAAATGCTCGTGCCGCGTTCGAGCGGCTCGGCCACATGGCTCGCGGCTTGCTCGTAGGCTTCGAAGGAACGATCGGACGGCAGCGACAATCGCCCCGTCGCGTGCGACGCGACCAGCGCTCGATCATTTTCGAAGAGGGTGATGTCCTTCTGGATCGCAGCGAGCGCTCGCTCGACGGCCGGTGCCGAGTTGTCGACGTCGATTTCGGCGCCAGTGACCGGAAACTTGACCGACTTGAACAGATACAGCGGCGCCCGGACGATGAGCTGGGCCTGGCCCGGCTCGACTTTGACGAATGCGTTGATGACCGAGTCAAGCTTGAATTCATGCGCGCGCACGATCTGCGCGCATGCGCCGGCACAGGCAAGGACACTCCATGCCGCAAGTCGCAAACCGCGAACTTTCATCTTGCTTCTCGCTGCAGGTATTGAGCCGGCGGCCTGCCAAAACGAACCCGCGTCAACCGGCGATGAAGCCGGGTGACGCGGGTATGCGAACCTGCAAGCCGGAGCAGCCGGGGCTGTCGCCTCCGGCTGCACCTCACATCAGTCGTCGCAATTGTCGTTGCCTCTACCTCTGCCGTTGTTGCACTCGGCCCGCGTGAACTTCTGAATGCGCCGGCCATTGATCGTCTCGCCGGTGTAGAGGTTGCCCTTCGAGTCGAGCGCGACGCTGTGCAGGAACGTGAACTGGCCCGGCTGGAGTCCAGGCGCGCCGAACCCGGAGAGGATCGTGCCCATCGCGCGGTCCATGATGTGCAGGATCTCGTTCCCTCCGTCGGCCTCGAACATGAACGTCTGCCTATCGTCGTTGGAGAACGCGAGGTCCCACGCCGAGCCCGCGGTGCCGAGGCCCGGTGCGCCGCCGATTCCCAGCGTCACGCCGGTACCCGGAACGACCGGAATGATCCGTTGCAGCACACCGGTCTTGGTGAAGACCTGGATGCGGTCGTCGGCGCGATCGCACACGTACACCAGGTCGTCGTTGCCTATGGTGATGCAATGCGGATGGCCGCCGTCGCCCGAGGCAAACAAGCCGGGCGAGTCGGTCACATGGTTCATCGTCCCCGCCACGCCGCCCCATTGCCGCAGCCAGGTGCCGGTTGCGCTGAACACCACGACGCGGTGGTTGCCGTATCCGTCCGCGATGTAGATGCTGCCGCGTTCTCCGGTCACCGGATCCCTGTCCGGATCGATGTACATGTTGGCAGGCTGATTGAGCAGCGTCTTGCTCTGGTTGGCGAGCGGGTTAGCCCCCGAGTTGCCGCACGCATTCCCCGGCGGGTTGTCGCACACACCGCGCGTCCCGATCTGCAGCAGCAGGGTGCCATTATGCGAGTACTTCTGCACGATGCCGTCGCCGTTGCCGGCGATCCAGACGTTGTCCAGGTAGTCGACGAAGCAGCCGTGAATGCCGTTGGGCAGGACATTCCGATTGCCCCAGGCGTTCGCCACGTTGCCGGCGGTGTCGAATTCGATAACGGGTGCCGCGGGAACCGAATCGAGAGTTTCGGGCGAGTTGACGAGGTTTCCGCGCGTCACAATGAACACATGATCCCGCGAATCGATGCAGGTTCCCGCGACTTCGCCGGTCGACCATGGCTTGGGCTTGCCTGTCGACGTACTGAGCACGAGCGGGGTTCCCCAATCGCCGGCGCTCGGCAACGGCATCTTCGGCCAGGACCCATCGACTGCGAAGCTCGGGAGTCCGTGGGCGCTCCTTGTATCGGCTTGCGAAACGGACAGGCTCAAGGCAGCGGCCACGGCCAGTCCTACGGCACCAGCGTAAATATAGTGTTTTCCTCTCATGATGGTCTCCTCGTTGCATTCGTTACAGTGCGGCATGAACGGAACCCAGGATCGTTCGTTTTGGTTTTTCCCGCGCTTCGCCAATGCGCATTACGCCGCAGCGTGCCCATGGGGAGTGCACTGAACAGGTTTCTTCGCCCGCAGACCGCCGTCCTATGGCAACCAGACCGGGTCGCGCATAACCGATTCAAATCGCCCAAGGCCACGCGAAAATCATGCTAGGCCGAGCACCGATCAGCGTCAAGCCGAAGCCACCCGCCGCTCAGGTTCATTTCAGAATCGGAATTGACTGTCGCGGTGCACAATCTGTCTGAATTACACGTGAGGAATGATTCCATGCTCACCGGGCTGATCCGCTTCACCGCATGCATCGCGGGGATGACGTGCGCGCTCGGGCTGCAGGCGCAGGCACCTTCGGCGAGCTCAGGACGGGCGTATCCGAACCGCCCGATCCGGCTGATCGTCCCCTTCCCGCCGGGCGGGTCGAGCGACAGCGTCGCGCGGGTCGTCGTCCGGAAATTCTCCGAGGGTCTGGGCCAGCCGGTCGTGATCGAGAACCGGCCGGGGGTCGGCGGACTGCTCGGCTCCGAAGCGGTGGCGAAGGCCGCGCCCGACGGCTACACGCTGCTTCTCGGCAGCGTGAGCTCGCTCGCGGTCGCGCCGCACATGTTCGCCAATCCCAAAATCGATCCGGCGCAAAATTTTGCGGCGATCGCGCCGATCATGAGCAGCCCGCTCACCGTGATCGCGCGTCCCACGCTGCCGGTGAATTCGATCGCCGACCTGGTCGCGCTCGCGAGATCGAAACCCGGCGCGCTCAACTACGGGGCGGCGGGTTTGGGCACGCACGTATACCTCGTGGCCGAGCTTTTCAAGAAGCAGGCCGGCTTCGAAGCGGTGCACGTTCCGTTTCAGGGCGGCGGGCCCACCATGGCGGCGCTGCTCGCCGGCAACATCGACTACAAGTTCGACGTCGTCAACACCACTTTGCCGCAGGCCCGCGCCGGGAAGGTGAAGGTGCTGGCCGTGACGAGCGCGAAGCGCGTCGCGCTCCTGCCCGGGGTCCCGACCCTCGCCGAATCCGGATTTCCCGGAATCGAGGCGACCGCATGGATGGGCGTCGTCGGGCCCGCGCGCCTGCCGGCGGACATCGTGTCGCGACTGAACTCGGAAGTCGGCAAGGCGGTTTCCAGCCGCGATCTGAACGAGGTGTACGTTTCGCAGGGCGCAGTTCCGGAAGTCGCAAGCCCCGCGGCATTCGCGGAGATGATCCGGCGCGAATACGCCTACTGGGGGGCGGTGGTGAAGCAGGTCGGCGCGAAGCCCGACTAGTGCATGCACGCGCCGCCGTCGACGACGAGGGTCTGCCCGGTGATGAAATCGCTCTCGGGCGAGGCGAAAAAAACGATCGCGCCGACAAGATCCTGCGGCCTCTGCACGCGCTGAATCGCGCGCTCTTCCGCGGCGGCCGAGCGCATCCTGACGATGCCCTCGCTCGGATTCTCCTCCGACAGCGTGCTGCCCGGGGCGACGCAGTTGACGCGGATGCCGTCCTTGCCGAGCTCTTGCGCGAGAGTGCGCGTGAACCCCAGCACGCCCGCCTTCGAGGTGACGTAGTGGATGCGGCTCGCCGAGCCCTTCAGCGCCGTGCCCGAGCTGATGTTGATGATCTTGCCGTAGCCGCGCTTGCGCATGTGCGGGACCGCGGCGCGCGAGGCGAGCCACATGCCGCGCAGGTTGACCGCCATCATGCGGTCCCACTCCTCGATCTCGATCTCATCGAAGGGCGAGCGCGACATCGGGACGGTGGCGAAGATCGCCGCGTTGTTCACGAGAATGTCGATTCGTCCGAACGCCTCGACCGCGCGCTTCGCCATCGCCTCGGTGCTCGCGCGGTCCGCGACGTCGGTGCGCACCGCGATCGCCTCGAAACCCTGGCGCTTCAAGTCCGCGGCGACGGCGTCGGCGGCGATTGCGTCGATCTCGGCGACCACGATCTTCGCGCCCTCTCTCGCTAATCCGAGCGCGTACGCCTTGCCGATGCCGTGCCCGCCGCCCGTAATGATCGCCACCCTGCCCGCCAAACGACCCGCCATGTTCCGCTCCTCAGATCTCGTCGTCCCCGCGGAAGCGGGGACCCAGCGCCTTTGGTGGAACGCCCCTGGATTCCCGCTTTCGCGGGAATGACAGGACAGGTGCCCTCAATGCGTCGGCTTTTGGTCCATATAGTGCCGCGCGATCTCGGCCCCGGTCGCGCGCCACACGCCTTCGCGCCGGAGAATGTGCTCGAGCGTCGCGTCGAGCGCGCCGATCCGGTGCGGCACGCCGGTGAGATAGGGATGCAGCGCGATCGCCATGACGCGGCCCGATTCGGCGCCTTCTTCGTAGAGCACGTCGAACTGGCGCACGATCATGTCGCGGAATTCTTCGGCCGTGCGGTTGCGCTTCTCGAACGCGGGTTTGTCGTTGATCTCGGTGCTGTAGGGCACGGACACGAGCTGCCGTCCGCTCTCGAGCTGCATAACGTAAGGCTGATCGTCGTTCACCCAGTCGCAGACGTACTCGCAGCGTTCTGCGGCGAGAAATTCGAGCGTGTCCCAGGTTTCCTGCAGTCCCGAGCCGAGCCAGCCGACCGGTCGCGAGCCGGTCGCTTTCGCGATCGTGTCGAGCGCGCTGCGGATGGTGCGGCTCTCCTGGCCTGCCCGCAGCTCGTTCAAGCGCCGCGTGTTGCTCTCGTTATGCCCCATGAATTCCCATTTGCGCGCCTTGCATTCCTCGATGATCTCGGGATGCTGCGCGCAGAGATCGCTGTTCAGCGCCGCCGTGCCGCGCACGCCGTAGCGGTCGAGCACTTTCATCAGGCGGAATACGCCCACGCGGTTCCCGTAATCGCGCGCGGCCCACGCCGGCACGTCGGGCGGCTTCACGCCCGAGCCGCCCGCGCCCGCGGGAATGCTTTCCGAGAGCGAGAAGAACTCGATGTTCGGGATCACCCAGAGCGCGACGCGCGCCCCGCCCGGCCATTCGAGGCGCGGGCGGCGCGTTATCGGCGAGTAGGGGAAGGCTCCGTATTTTGCGCGCGGTTTCATCGCGGCCTCATCGCAACTTCGCCCGCATCGCTTCCAGGTGAGCGACGACCTCGTCCACGTGCAGCACATCGGCATACTTGTGATGCATGTCGAAGAGGTTCACCTTGTGCGAGATCGGGCTGCGGTCGAAGCAGCACTCCTCGACCAGCGTCACGTGAAAGCCGTGGGAGTACGCGTCGACCACGGACGCGCGCACGCACCCCGACGTACTCTCGCCGCACACGATGACGCTCTTCACGCCGAGCTGCGTCAGGTGCGCGGCGAGCGGCGTGCCGTAGAACGCGCTCGCGCGGACCTTCGTGATCACCACGTCGTCCGGGGCCGGCTTGAACTCGGGCCGGATCGCGTAGAGCTCCCGATCGACGTGCACGCCCTGCCGCCGGGTCGCGCGCACGTTCTTCGGCTGGCTCTGCGGCCGCGTGTCGCCGGTCGAATAGAAGACGGGCAATCCCGCAGCGCGCGCCGCGGCGAGGAGGCGCTTCGTCGGCGCGATCGCCGCCCAGGCGTATTCGCCGCAGGAGTTCGGATACGCCTTCATCACCTGCGGCATGGGCTTCGCTCCGCCCTGGTAGACGAGTTCGTACAGGTCGATCGCGATGAGCGCGGGCGAGGGACCGACGCCGACCTCGCGCCGGTAGTTCGAGTAGAGCTCGATCACGTCGGGCGGCATGATGTCCTTCCAGCAGTGATCCTCGAAGGGATCGTCGTGACGGCGCGCCTCGGCCGCCTTGCCGGCTGCTTTTTGCATGATCAGTCCGCCTTGATGTTGGCTTCGCGCACGATCTTGTTCCAGCGCTCGAAATCCGACCGGATGAGATCGTGCAGCTCCTCCGGAGTTCCGCCCGCGGGCGTCATTCCCTGTTTCAGCATGAGCTCGGCCACTGCCGGCTCCTTCAAGAGCGTCGCGATGTCGGCGTAGAGTTTCGCGCGGACCTCGCGCGGCGTCCCTTTCGGCGCCAGCATTGCGAACCAGGTGCCGACGTTGAAGTCCTTCACGCCCGACTCGATGAAGCTCGGGACTTCGGGCGTGCGCGCGGCGCGCTTTGCGGCCCCGGCCGCGAGGATGCGGATGCGCCCGCCTTCGGCGAGCGGCAGCGCCACGCCCACCGAGGTGAACATGAGGCTGACCTGCCCCCCGACCAGGTCGCTGACCGCCGCGGCATTGCTCTTGTAGGGCACGTGCACGAGGTCGATGCCCATGGTGGACTTGAATACTTCCATCATGAGGTGCGCGGGCAGGCCGCTGCCCGGGGAGGCATAGTAGATCTTGCCGGGATTGGCGCGCGCCATACCGACGAGCTCCGCGACGGATTTCGCCGGAAAGGACGCCGAGGCCATCAGCGCATAGTCGCCGCGTGCGAGCAGGATTACCGGATCGAGGTCGTTCACCGGGTCGTACGAGTTCCTGCGCACGCTCGCCGCCGAGGCGAAGTTGTCGGCCATGATGAGCACCGTATAGCCGTCTGCGGATGCGGCCACCACAGCCTGCACGCCGATGATGCCGCTTGCGCCGGCGCGGTTGTCGACTAAGAACGGCACCTTCCAGCCCTCCGAAAGCCGTGGGCCCAGGTTTCTCGCGATCAAGTCGGCGCTGCTGCCGGGCGTATAAGGCACGATCGCTCTGACCATGCGGCTCGGATACTGGGCTTGCGCGGCCGCGGTCAATGCAAGCCATCCGAAGAGGAACATGAACACCGCAGGTGCAATCGAGGTCGTGCCGCTACGCATCTTGGCTCCTTGCCGCAATCAGTATGCCATGCTCCGCGCCGATTTCGCCGAGCCGTGTCTTCGCGAAAAGCGTGGAGCGAGAGTAGACTTCGCCGCTGGAGGAAACGGCATGAACCGGGGATTCGGAACCGCTGTGGCAGTTCTCTTCGCACTGCACGCCGCGCTCGCCCATGCGCAGGAAGCCTGGCCCGCTCGGCCGGTGAAGTTCATCGTGCCCTCGTCGCCCGGCGGCGGCACCGACCTGTACGCGCGCCAGCTCGCGCAGGCGCTCTCCGAGTCGCTCAAGCAGCAGTTCATCGTGGACAACCGGCCGGGCGCGAGCGGCAACATCGGCGCCGAAGCGGCGGCGAAGGCGGCGCCCGACGGCTACACCTTTCTCGTCACGGCGAATCCCGCGATCGCGGTCAACCCCAGCCTGTACAAGAATTTGCAGTACAACGCCGAGCGCGACTTCGTGCCGGTGGCGCGCGGCGTCGTCGCGCCGCTCGTGATCTGCGTTCACCCTTCTGTGCCCGCAAGGACGCTCGCCGAGCTCGTCGCGTTGGGCAAGCGTGACCCCGGGAAGCTTTCCTTCGGCTCCGCTGGAACGGGAAGCCCGACTTTTCTCGGCATCCGCATGCTCGAGGAAGTCTCGGGCGCGAAGTTCCTGCACGTGCCCTTCAAGGGCATCGGCAACATGATGCCCTCGCTTCTCGGCGGGCAGCTGAGTTTCGCTTTTCCCGACGCCGCGGTTGCGCTCGCGCACATCAGGGCGGGAAAGCTGATCCCGCTCGCGATCATCGAGCACGCTCCCCAGCTGCCCAAAGTGCCGACGTTCGCGGAGGCCGGATTTCCGGGCCTGGAGATCTACAGCTCCTTCAGCGTGGCCGCGCCGGCCGGCACCCCCTCGGCGATCGTGCAGCGCATGAGCGCGGAGATCGTCCGCGCGATGAAGTCGCCGGGGCTCGCCGAGAAGCTCGAGCACGAAACCCTGATCCCGGTGTTCGACACCCCGGAGCTCTTCGCCGCTCACCTGAAAAAGGAGAGAGCCGCCTGGGAGGCGGTAATCCGCCGTAACGCCATCGTGCCGGATTAGGGAACAAGGGGCGGACATGACGAGCAAGCGATGGGCCCTGCTGCCGCTGCTCGCGGGGACGCTGGCTCTCCAGAGTGCCCCCGCGCTCGCGCAGTCCTACGCCTCGCGTGCGGTGCGCGTCATGGTCGGATTCGCGCCGGGCGGGCCGAACGACATCATCGCGCGCGCTTACGGGGCGCGGCTCGCCGAGGCCTTCGGCCAGCCCTTCGTCGTCGAGAACC
>DATHHZ010000487.1:0-2069 GCA_035316965.1 Burkholderiales bacterium
CTTCAGGCCGTCCCAATTGAAGCCGGCGTCCCAGAAGCGTCCGACCGAGGAGGCGATCTCCGAAATGTTGGTCGCCTCGGGCGCGAAGCTCGCGACGTTTTCCAGAACCGGCATGCCGTGCCTGAGCACCGAGAGCACCCAGCCCGGGTGCGAGGCGAAATCGAGGACGTTCCTCGGCGTGAAGCGGAAGCGGATCGCAAAATCGTTGCGGAAGTCGCGCTCGCGCTTGCCCCCGACCGGAACGTCCACGGTGACCATCAGGGCTTCATAGCCGAACTGCCGCGCTCGCTCGACGAGGCCGAGGGTCATGCCGCGCTGGCGGAAGATGTAGGCCTGGAACCACAAGCGCCCTCCTGCCTCGCGCGCGATCCGCTCGATCGAGGCCGTCGCCATGGTCGAGAGCGTATACGGGATTCCGGCCGTCGCGGCCGCGCGCGCAACGCCCACGTCTGCGAACGGCCAGCCGAAGCCGATGCCGCCCGTGGGACCGACGGCGATCGGGAGCTTCGAGCGCGCGCCGAGAATCGCAGCCGATGTGTCGATCCGCGCCACGCCGGCGAGCGTTTTCGGGGCGAGTCGCACCCGCTCGAATGCGGCGCGGTTGTCGGCGAGCGTGGTCTCGTCCTCGGCGGCGCCGTCGAAGAAATCGAATATCGCACGCGGCAGGCGCTTTTTCGCGAGCCAGCGCAGATCCGCGATGTTCCACGCGCGCAGCACGCGCGCGGCCGCACCTCGCGAAACCGGGCAGGAAGACTCCGCCGGGGCCGCGGCGTCGGACCCCGCGTTGCGAAGCCCGCTTGCCGCGCTCATTCGGCCTTCACTCCGGAGGTTTTGATGACGCGCGCCCAGCGTTCGTAGTCCTTTTTCAGGAACGCGGCGAATTCGGCCGGCGTGTCCGCGACGGTGACCGCGCCCAATGCCCTGAACCGTTCCTTCGTCTCGGCCTTCGCCAGCGACTTGCGCATTTCCTCGCCGAGGCGATTGACTATGGCGGCGGGCGTACCGGCGGGAGCGAGCATGCCCACCCAGGGCGCGGTCTCCTCGAATCCCGGCAGGCCCGATTGCTCGAGCGTGGGCACCGCGGGAAAATCGGCGTGCGGCCTGGGCGTGCCGACCGCCAGCACTTTCAGTTTCTTCGCCGATACCTGGTCGGCGATTCCGACGATCGGATAGAACATGAAGGTCACGCGACCCGCCATCACCTCGGCGAGCGCCGGGCCGTTGCCCTTGAACGGAACGTTGATCATTTTCGTGCCGGTGAAGTTCTCGAGCATCGCCCCGGCGAGGTGCGTCGAGCCGCCGTTGCCCGAGGTCGCGTAGCTCAGCTCGCCGGGTCTCGCCTTGGCGAGCACGATCAGGTCCTGCATCGAAGCGATTCGGGTCTCCGGGCTCGTCACGACCACCATCGGCAGCACCGCCGCGTTGCTCACCGGTGCGAAGTCCTTGAACGGATCGTAGTGGACCTTGCCCTCCATGAGGATCGCGTTCACCAGGAGCGAGAGCGAGGAGAAAAGCAGCGTGTAGCCGTCCGGCGCGGACCGCGCCACCGCCTCGGTCGCGATGATGGCGTTGGCGCCGGGCCGGTTCTCGACGACGAAGGACTGGCCGAGCGACAGGCTCATGTCCTGCGCGACGATGCGCGCGATCACATCGGTCGGCCCGCCCGCAGCGAAGCCGACCAGGATCTTCACCGGCTTCGCGGGATAGCTCTGCGCGGCTGCAGCGCAGGCAAGCACGCACGCCGCTGCCGCGGCGAGAGCCGCGAGCGTTCTTTTCATCGCTTCCCCCGTGCCTCGGCATAGAACATCGTCGCCATCACCTGGCAGCGCTTGACGAGGCGGTGCTCATCGGGACCGTAGTCGGCCACCGCGTTGTGGATGGTGCCGATGTCCTCCCACATGAGGACGTCGCCCTCCTGCCAGTGAAAGGCGTAGCGGTACTCGGGCTTCAACTGGTGCTCGAACAGGAATTCGAGCACCTCGTCGCTTTCCTTCTCCGGCAGTTCGTTGATCCGCATCGAATAGCCGGGGTTGGCGTAGAGCACCTTGCGCCTGGTGAGCGGATGCGTG
>DATHHZ010000488.1:0-4905 GCA_035316965.1 Burkholderiales bacterium
CACGCGGCATGGCTGGATCAGGCTTGCGCCCATTGTCCAAAATTCCCCACTGCTGCCTCCCGTAGGAGTCTGGGCCGTGTCTCAGTCCCAGTGTGGCTGGTCGTTCTCTCAAACCAGCTACGGATCGTCGCCTTGGTGGGCCATTACCTCACCAACTAGCTAATCCGGCATCGGCCACTCCTATAGTGTGAGGCCTTGCGGTCCCCCACTTTCATCCGTAGATCGTATGCGGTATTAGCCCCGATTTCTCGGGGTTGTCCCCCGCTACAGGAAATGTTCCGATGTATTGCTCACCCGTTCGCCACTCTACTCGGGGTTGCCCCCTTTCGCGTTCGACTTGCATGTGTAAGGCATGCCGCCAGCGTTCAATCTGAGCCAGGATCAAACTCTTCAATTCAAATTTGAACCTGATCAATCGCTATGCGATTGCGCGAGCCCCGCGTTTTACCGCGGAGCCCACTACTCACTCAAAGTCATTGCAAAGGTAAATAAAAAACCTTGCTAGACCTGGTGTGAGCTTGGGTTAATGCTTTGTGTGACACCAACGCGCTTGCGCGCGCCAATTACCGGTGTCACTGGCTTCACCCAGCGCCCACACCTATCGGCTGTTCAATTGTTAAAGAGCGTTCCCCGGGCGGGGATCCTGCACACCCCAAGAGGGGTTGGTTGCGGGGATAGGATTTGAACCTATGACCTTCGGGTTATGAGCCCGACGAGCTGCCAGACTGCTCCACCCCGCGCCCGGTACAGAAGCGGAATTATAGCGGTCGGCGCGAAGTACTGTCAAACCATTTTGCGCCGCAACAATGCCTTCATCATGTTCGTTCGGTCTCAACAGTTCGCGGCTGCCAGACCATGAGGCGTTTTTCGGCCAATCCCACTGCCCAATCGAGAAGCAGCGCGAACGCTGTCAGCAACAAGATGCCGGCGACGACCGTGTTCATGTCGAAGAACCCTTCAGCCTGGTGGATGAGGTAACCGACGCCCTTTGCCGAGCCGAGATATTCGCCGACGACGGCTCCAACGAACGCAAGTCCCACCGAGTTGTGCAAGCTGGCGAACACCCAGCTCATCGCGCTCGGCACATAAACGTGGCGCAGGAGCTGGCGCGGGCTTGCGCCGAGCATGCGCGCGTTGGCGAGCACCACCGGGCTCACTTCTCGTACGCCCTGGTATACGTTGAAGAACACGATGAAGAACACGAGAGTCACCCCCAAGGCCACCTTGGAGGCGATGCCGAGACCGAACCACACGAAGAAAATCGGTGCAAGGATCACGCGCGGCATGGCGTTGACCGCCTTGATGTACGGGTCGAGTATCGCCGACGCGGTCGGTGACAGCGCGAGCCACAGTCCGATTGCTACGCCAGACACTGTGCCGATGAAAAAGGCAAGCAGCGTCTCGACCAGCGTAACCCACAGGTGTTCGTAGATTTCCCCCGAGGCGAACCACCGCCAGAGACGCCCGAACACCTGGATCGGTTCGCCGAAAAAGAACGCCGCCTGGTTGGCTTCGGCAAAATAAATCGGGGGGAGCAAGGTTGGGCTCGTCAATACGTGCCAGAGCACGATAAGCAGCGCGAGCACCAGCACCTGGAAGGTCCTGAGACGCAGGCGGCTTTTCGCCCCTCTATTGTCTTTGCTGCTGAGCATAGCCTTTCAACACTTCTTCCTTCATTGAGTGCCAGATTTTCGCGTGAATTTCGATGAAGCGCGGCGCAAGTCGTATCTCCGCCACGTCGCGGGGGCGCGGCAGGTCGATTGCGTAATCGCCGATCGGGTGCGAAGCCGGACCGGCCGAGAGCACCACCACCCGGTCCGAGAGCGAGATCGCTTCCTCGAGGTCGTGGGTGATGAACACCACGGACTTCCTGTCGACGGACCACAGCTCGAGCAGCTCGTTTTCCATCAGCTGGCGGGTCTGGATGTCGAGCGCCGAAAATGGCTCGTCCATGAGCAGGATCTGCGGATTCAGGATGAACATCTGCGCAAGCGCCACCCGCTTGCGCATTCCACCCGAGAGCTGGTGCGGGTAGCGTTTTCCGAATCCGGACAGGCCCACGCGCTTCAGCCACTCCTCGCCTCTGGCGAACGCTTCCTCACGCAGCATGCCCCGAAACTCCAGTCCAGCAATCACATTTTCGATGGCGTTCCTCCAAGGCATGAGTGCTTCGCTCTGGAACATGTAGCCCGCCCGCGAGTTGATGCCGGCGAGCCGCGCTCCAAAGACCGTCACCGCGCCGGCCGAAGGCTGAAGTAACCCCGCGGCTACGTTGAGCAGCGTCGTCTTGCCGCATCCCGTGGGCCCCACGACCGAAACGAACTCGCCTTCGCCTACCAGGAGCGTGGTGTCGCGAACGGCCGTGTATCGTTCAGACGAATCGTCGCGTGAGTTGAACGTGCATTCGATGTGCTCGAGCGCGAGGGCGGGAAGCATGATGAGAGAAGTCTACTGCGAGATGAGTAGCGGGAATGTCTGCTTGATCTCGCGGAGTCGAGCCGGCGCCGCCAGACCCAGGAGGATCCGGCCTTAGCGGTATTTCGCGTTCGCCCTTTTCACGAACTCGTTCGTATAGGTGAGCTCGAGCTTGATTTCCTTCGCCTTCACTTCGGGGTTGAAGGTCGGTATGACCTTGAGCGCGGTTCTCGCGCCAGCATCCGAGATGACTCCGTCCGGCGAGATGGCTTCTTTCACTTTGTTGAACGAAAACAGGTACAGCGCCTTGTCGCTCAGCAGATAGGACTCGGGAACCGTGCGAAGCACGTCCTGGGGGGAAGCCGCCTGGATCCACTTGTCGGCCCGCACGATGGCGTTGGTGAGCGCCTGGACCGTGTTCGGATTCTTCCGGATGAAGTCGACGGGCGCATACAAACAGCCCGCGGGCATCGGGCCGCCCAAGACTTGCTCGGTTCCCCGCAAGGTGCGGGTGTCGGCGATGATCTTGATGTCCCCGTCCTGCTCGAGTTTGGTCATGACCGGATCGGTGTTGGAAACCGCGTCGATCTGACCGCTCTTGAGCGCGGTAATGGCCGTCGTTCCGAGGCCGACGCCTATGACGGCGATATCAGAAGGCTTGAGGCCGCCTGTGGAAATAAAGTGATTGAGGATCATGTGCGTGCTCGAGCCCGGCGCGGAAACACCCACCTTCAGGCCTTTCAGGTCTTTCGGCGACTTGTAGTCCTTCGCTTTGGCAGTGGCGATTCCGATTGCAATCTGCGGTGCACGGCCTTGCTGCACGAAGCATTGGAGATACTGGCCCTTGGGCTGCATGTTGAGAGTGTGCTCGTACGCCCCCGACACCACATCGGCACTTCCGCCCACCACCGCCCTCAGCGCCTGCGAGCCTCCGGAAAAGTCGCTGATCGTCAAGTTCAGACCCTCGTCCTTGAAGTAGCCGAGTTGCTCGGCGATGGTGAGCGGCAGATAGTACAGCGAGGCTTTTCCCCCGACGGCAACGTGCACGTCCTTCTTCTCGAGCGCGCCTTGCGCGCCGGCGAACGAAGGCCAAGCGGCGATCAGGATAGCCAGTGTGAGGTGTTTTAGAATATACATTAATAATCTCCTGTAACTACCTAATTATAGATTTAGAACAGGTTCCCCTGCGGAGGGTCCGGGCGACGGAATTTCGTGGTGTCGAGACGGTTGCGTCCACCCGCGTTCAAGCCCAGTCGTTTGCAGGCGAGCTCGAAGCGCTTGCTCAGCAGTTCCGCGAACTGCCCTTCCCCCTTCATGCGGCTGCCGAAGTGCGGGTCGTTATCGCGTCCGCCGCGCATGTCGCGAATGCGCGCCATGACATGTTTCGCCTTGAGCGGATAATTCCGCTCCAGCCAGTCTTTGAAAAGATCCTTCACCTCCCAGGGAAGCCGGAGCAGCGTGTATCCGGCCATGCGTGCCCCGGCCTCGCTCACCGCCTCAAGAACCGCTTCCATGTCCTTGTCGTTCAAGAACGGGATGATGGGCGCTACCAACGTGCCGCAGGGCACGCCCAGGGCGCTCAAGCGGCGAATCGTCTCGACGCGCCGGAAGGGCGCCGCCGCGCGCGGCTCCAAGGTGCGCGCGATCTCACCGTCGAGGGAGCCGATCGAGACGAACACCTGTACCAGGCCTTCGCGCGCCATGGGCGCGAGCAGGTCGAGATCGCGTTCGATCAGCGAGCCCTTGGTGACGATCCCGACCGGGTTCCGGAACTCCCGCAGCACTTCGAGAACGCCGCGGGTAATCCGGTGCTCGCGCTCGATCGGCTGGTACGGATCGGTATTGGCTCCCAGCGCGATCAGCTCACAGCGGTAACCGGGACGCGAGAGCTCCTTGCGCAATAATTCGGCTGCGTTTTCCTTCGCGAACAGGCGCGTCTCGAATTCCAGGCCGGGGGAAAGTCCGAGGTAGGCGTGACTCGGCCGTGCATAGCAGTAGATGCAGCCGTGTTCGCAACCTTGATAGGGGTTGATCGACTGCGTAAACGGGAGATCCGGTGAGTCGTTGCGCGCGATGATCGAGCGCGCCTGGTGCAGCGTCACCACTGTTTCGGGCCTGGACTGGACTTCAGCTTCCGGCTCGCGGCTGCGCGCGAGTGTCTCGAAGCGCCCCTGCGGATTGTCCGCGGCGCCGCGTCCCTTGATGCTCACGGGCGGCCCCATATCGAATCAGTGAAGGCCGCCCGGAATCGGGTGCAGGTCGGTGGCTTTTCCGGCCTTGACGACCTGCCCGGGCAGATCGTGGCTGACGATTGCGCCGAGGCGCTTGGACACCGCGAGAAGCTTGTCGAGGTTCACTCCCGTCGTGTAGCCCATGCATTCGAGCATGTGCACCAGATCCTCGGTGCAGATGTTTCCCGTCGCGCCCGGCGCGAACGGACAACCGCCCAGTCCGCCCAGGCATGCCTCGTAATGCTGGACTCCCGCTGCC
>DATHHZ010000489.1:0-2513 GCA_035316965.1 Burkholderiales bacterium
ATGAAAACCGGTTTTATCAAGTTCATTGCCGCGGCACTGCTCGCCGCTCTGCCGGCCGCCGCGCCGCTGGCACAGCAGAAGCTCAAGTTCGCGCATGTGTACGAAACGAGCGAGGCGTATCACACCGCCGCGCTGTGGGCGGCGGGCGAGATCGCCAAGCGCACAGGCAACCGCTACACCGTCGACGTGTTCCCGGCGTCGTCTCTGGGCAACGAGACGCAGATCAACCAGAGCCTGACGCTCGCCACGGTGGACATGATCTACACCGGACAGCTTTTCGCCGGGCGCAGCCACGGGCCGATCTCGATCGGCGGCGCGCCCTTCATGTTCCGCGACTTCGATCACTGGAAGAAATACGCCGACTCGCCCCTCTTCCGTTCGCTCTCCGCGGGCTACCAGAAGGCCTCGGGCGGCAACACGGTCGTGGCGATCACCTACTACGGCAACCGCCAGACCACCGCCAACAAGGCGCTGAACCGCCCCGAGGACATGAAGGGACTCAAGATCCGCGTACCGGATGCACCGCTGTATACGCTCTTCCCGCGCGCGGTCGGCGCCAACCCCACTCCGATCGCCTTTGCCGAGGTCTACCTCGCGTTGCAGAACGGCACGGTGGAGGCTCAGGAGAATCCCCTGCCCACCATAGACGCGAAGAAGTTCTACGAGGTGCAGTCGCACATCAACCTCACCGCGCACATCACCGACGCGCTGCTCACCATCATCGGCGGGCCGCTGTGGGCGAAGCTTTCCGAAGGCGACCGCAGGATCTTCGAAGCCGTATACAAAGAAGCCGCCGTGCGCGCGACCGGCGAGATCATCGACATCGAGGCCCGCCTCGCCGGAGAGTTCGCCAAGCGCGGCAAGACCGTGGTGAAGGTCGACCGCCGCCCGTTCATGGAAGCGGTGCAGAAGTACTACCAGAGCGGAAAGCTCCCGGACGGAAGCGCCCTGCCCTGGCCGCGCGAGACCTACGACCAGCTGCAGGCGATCCGGTAATTCCGTCGTTCCCGCGCAAGCGGGAACCCAGAGTCTCTGGATGCCCGCTTGCGCGGGCATGACGTCGCAAAGATGAGCGCAGCTTCCGAGAAAGAATCCGGTGCCGGGGAACACGTCCTCGGCGCGGACGGCCGCTTCCACGTCGCCGACGAGGAAGTCCGCCTCTCGAACTACGGCTGGGAGGACTGGATCGTTCTCGCCGTGTTCTGGGCGCTCGCGGCCGTGGTCTTCTACCAGGTCTTCACGCGCTATGTGCTGAACGACGCCGCGGGCTGGACCGAGGAGATCGCTCGCTACCTCCTGGTCGCGGTCACCTTTCTCGGCGGAGCGATGGGGGTGCGGCGGAACACCCACATCCAGGTCGACTTCGTCTACCGCTTCCTCCCGCCCGCGGCCGGACGCGCGCTCTCCACTTTCGTCGACCTGGTGCGCGCCGCCTTCTTCGGCTACGCGGTGTGGTTGACCTGGCTTCTCATCGACCGGATCGGCAGCCAGCGCATGGCGATCGTCGAGCTTCCAATAGGCCTCGTGTTCGGCGCCATGCTCATCGGGCTTGCGCTCATGTTCGGCCGCTCGCTGCAGATCGGCTGGAAGCATTGGCGGCAAGGCTACAGCGTCCTCGAGCGCCCGGATGTCTTCCAGGAGGACAAGGCGTGACCGCCGTCCTGCTCGTCGGTTTCATCGTTCTCATGCTGGCAGGCGTGCCGGTGGCGCTCTCGATGATCGTCGCATCGCTCGTTTACGTGATGATCTCCGGCACGGTTCCGGACTTCGTCGTCATCCATCGCATGTACGGCGGTCTCGATTCCTTCCCGCTGCTCGCGGTGCCCTTCTTCATCCTCGCCGGCAATCTGATGAACTCGGCGGGAATTACCAACCGTATCTACAACTTCGCCCTGGCCCTCGTCGGTTGGCTGAAGGGAGGCCTCGGGCACGTGAACATCGTCGGCTCGATGATCTTCGCCGGCATGTCGGGAACCGCGATCGCCGACGCCGCGGGACTGGGGGCGATCGAGATCAAGGCGATGAAGGACCACGGCTATCCGATCGATTTCTCCGTCGGCGTGACCGCCGCCTCGGCGACGCTCGGGCCCATCATTCCGCCTTCGCTGCCTTTCGTCATCTACGGCATGATGGCGGGCGTCTCCATAGGGCAGCTCTTTCTCGCGGGCGTGATCCCGGGGATCGTCATGGGCCTGTTCATGATGGCGACCGTGAGCTGGTACGCGTACCGGCGCAACTACGGGCGCGACACGACGTTTTCCTGGTCCGCGCTCGGCAGCACCTTTGCCGACGCCTTTCTCGCGTTGATGACCCCGGTGATCCTGCTGGGCGGCATGACCGCCGGCGTGTTCACGCCGACCGAGGGCGCGATCATCGCCTCGGCCTATGCCCTGGCGCTCGGGCTCATCTGGTACCGCACGATCGATATCAAGATGCTCGTGAAGATCTCGATGGACACGATCGAGACGACGGCCACGGTGCTGCTTATCGTCGCGGCTGCGTCTATTTTCGGG
>DATHHZ010000490.1:0-3219 GCA_035316965.1 Burkholderiales bacterium
CGCGCGAGGCCAGCACTTCCTTGATTTCGTTGAGCGATTTTCGGCCTAGATTGGGCGTCTTGAGAAGCTCGGTCTCGGTGCGCTGGATCAGGTCGCCGATGTAATAGATATTTTCCGCCTTTAGGCAATTCGCCGAGCGCACGGTGAGCTCGAGATCGTCCACTGGACGCAGCAGGATCGGATCGACCTGCGGGGCCTTCTTTTCCTCGACCGCCGGAGCCGTGCCTTCGAGCGCCGCGAAAACGGAAAGCTGATCGACCAGGATCCTCGCTGCGTAACGGATCGCCTCCTCGGGTTCGATCACGCCGTTCGTCTCGATGTCGATGATGAGCTTGTCGAGGTCGGTCCGCTGCTCGACGCGCGCCGATTCGACCGAATAAGACACACGCCTGACGGGCGAGAACGAAGCGTCCAGTATGATCTTGCCGATCCCCTTGGATTCCTCGGGGACGACCCGGAGATTCCCGGGGATGTATCCGCGGCCGTTCTCGACCTTGATCTGCATCTCGATCTTGCCACCAGGAGAGAGATGCGCGATCACGTGCTCGGGGTTGATGATCTCGACGTCGTGAGTGGCCTCGATGTCACCCGCGACCACCGGACCTTCGCCCTTCTTCTTCAGGTTGAGTAGCGCGTCCTCTCGGTTGTGAAGCTTGAGCACCACGCCCTTGAGGTTGAGCAGGATATCCACGACGTCTTCCTGGACACCCTCGATCGTCGAGTATTCATGAAGCACTCCCGCGATCTGCACTTCGGTCGCTGCAAATCCAGGCATCGACGAAAGCAGGACTCGGCGCAGCGCATTGCCGAGCGTATGGCCATACCCGCGCTCGAACGGCTCCATCACGACTTTGGCGTGATTAGGGGCAATGCCCTGGACGTCGATGATGCGCGGTTTCAGAAATCCACTGGTTTGCATGTAAGACCCTCAATACGATATGTGGCTTGCGCCGGATACTTCGAGCGCCGCGTTATCTCGAATACAACTCGACCACCAGGCTTTCGTTGATCGTGGAAGGCAGATCGGAACGTGCCGGAAGCGCCTTGAACGTGCCCTTCATTTCCTTTGCATTGACCTCGATCCATTCCGGGAAGCCGCGCGTTTCGGCCGCAGCGACGGAGCCCTTGACGCGAAGCTGCTCTTTCGTCTTAGGCGCGACTTCGACGGTGTCGCCCGGCCGCACCTGGTAGGAAGGCATGTTGACGCGCTTGCCGTTTACGAGGATGGCGTTATGGCGCACGATCTGGCGCGCCTCGGTGCGGCTCGCACCAAACCCCATGCGGTACGAGACGGTATCCAGGCGCGACTCCAGCAACTGCAGAAGACGCTCGCCCGTCACGCCTTTGCTGCGCGAGGCCTCTGCATAGGTCTTGCGGAACTGGCGCTCGAGCAGCCCGTATATGCGACGCAGCTTCTGCTTCTCCCGCAGCTGCTTGCCGAAATCGGACATGCGGCCGCCGCTTTTCTGCCCGTGCTGTCCCGGCGCATAGCTGCGGCGCTCGATCGCGCATTTGTCGGTGAAGCATTTCTCGCCCTTGAGGAAGAGCTTCTCCCCCTCGCGGCGGCACTGGCGGCACTTGGCATCGAGATCTCGGGCCATGCGTATTCCTCTATATGCGCCGCTTTTTCGGCGGCCTGCAGCCGTTGTGGGGCACGGGCGTCACATCCGCAATGCTGCTGATCTTGAGACCGAGTGCATTGAGGGCGCGCACGGCCGATTCTCGTCCGGGGCCTGGCCCCTTGATGCGCACCTCTAGGTTCTTTACGCCGCACTCCTGAGCTGCGCGGCCAGCCTGCTCGGCCGCGACTTGGGCGGCGAACGGCGTCGATTTCCTGGAGCCCTTGAAGCCCGCGGCGCCCGAGGTGGCCCACGCCAAGGCGTTGCCTTGGCGATCGGTAATGGTGACGATGGTGTTGTTGAACGAGGCGTGAATGTGGGCGATGCCTTCGGCCACGTTTTTTTTCACCTTCTTGCGAACGCGTGCTGCGGCGGTCGGTGCGACGGGCGGTTTTGCCATGTGCGGGATCCTCGCTTGCTCAGCCGGCCTTCGGGGCCGCAGCGGTAATCTTGACCGCGGCCTTACGCGGGCCTTTGCGCGTGCGCGCGTTGGTGCGGGTACGCTGGCCGCGAACCGGCAGTCCCTTGCGATGACGGGTGCCGCGATAGCAGCCGAGGTCCATCAGCCGCTTGATATTCATCGACACCTCGCGGCGCAAGTCGCCCTCGACGGTAAATCTTGCGACCTGCTCGCGCAGACGCTCCATGTCGGACTCTGACAAGTCTTTGATTTTAGAATGCTTATTGACCTTTGCCGAGGCGCAGATCGCCTGCGCGCGCGAGCGCCCGATGCCAAAGATCGCTTGCAGTGCGATCTCGGCATGCTGGTGATTCGCAATGTTGACTCCCGCGATGCGGGCCATACCTTGCTCCGTTTATTCGCCGAAAAGGAAACCCGAAATTATAGCGTGAAATCCGTCCGTTAACTACCGATTTGCTACCCCTGCCTCTGCTTGTGGCGGGGTTCCTTGCAGATGACGCGCACCACCCCTTTGCGGCGCACGATCTTGCAATTGCGGCAAATCTTTTTCACAGAGGCAAGTACTTTCATGCGTGTTTCCTTTCGATCGGTTCACTTCGCGCGGAATATGATGCGTCCGCGAGTCAGGTCGTAGGGGGTCAGCTCGACCGTCACCTTGTCTCCGGGGAGAATCCGTATGTAGTGCATGCGCATCTTGCCGGAGATGTGACCCAGGATGACGTGTCCGTTTTCCAGCTTCACCCGGAAGGTTGCGTTAGGCAGGGTTTCCACGATCTCACCCTGCATCTGGATCACGTCTTCTTTCGCCATATTCGCTACTTTTTCCCTTCCTCTGAAACGGGGATCTTGAAGCGTCGTGCCCCCTGTTCCCGTAGCCGTCACCGGGTCGTCGGGAATCCCCCTCCCCCGAACCCTCCCTTTTTGAGCAAGCTCTCGTACTGGTGCGTCATGATGTACGCCTGCACCTGCGACATGAAGTCCATGGTCACGACGACGATGATGAGGAGCGAGGTGCCGCCGAAGTAGAACGGCACGTTCCACCGCAGGATCAGGAATTCGGGCAGCAGGCAAACTAGGGTCACGTAAAGGGCACCCGCCAAGGTCAGTCTCAACAGGATCTTCTCGAGGTACTTGGCCGTCTGCTCGCCGGGCCGGATGCCGGGAACGAAGGCGCCTGAC
>DATHHZ010000491.1:0-2489 GCA_035316965.1 Burkholderiales bacterium
AGCGCCTCGACATAGCGGCTAAAACGCAATTCAATGTCTTTCGCTCCGTGGAGATCCATCCCAGCCCCCTTGTTTCAGTGGGATTCGCCTCCATAAATGATTCTCAAATACCCGAGACTGCGGCTTTCTGACTCAGTAGTATTAGAGCATTTTCCGGAAAAGTGGATACGGGTTTTCCGCAGAAAATGCGATCAAACAAGGAATCTAGGTGGGGCCGTGACGACGGACCATTTTTCTTCTCGTGCCCCGGACGCAGCGCAGCACGAGTGCTGCGAGCCTGGGGCCCATTCTACTTTGCATGGGGTTGTTTTCGCGATTTTGTGTCCAGGCCTTGCGGCACACCGCCCCCATAGCGCGTCGAAGACGCGCGTGAACGCGCTTACGAGCGCGTCGAAGACGCGCGTGAACTCGCTTATGAGGCGCTGCGCCACGTCCGGGACACGAGATCGTTAGTGCTTCGCGGCGACTCGATTCAACTCCAAGCCATCATGCTCTAGTTTGCTGAAACACAACAACCTCATGCTGAGGAGCGAGCGACGCGAGCGTCTCGAAGCATGGGCAGCAAGCGACTCACCGATCTCTCATAGTCAGTCCTAGTAGAGGGGTATCCAGGCGATGCCGCAGGGGCCGTTGCAGCGGGCGCAGTGAGCCGGCTGGTCGAAGGTGTTGGCCAGTTCCCATTCCTGCGATTCGTTGCTCCACTGGGCTGTCGCTTGAGCGATGATGTCGTCCGACTGGCAGTTCGCGCAGACCGGCGTTGAGCGTGTCGCGCGTGTGGCCCGCGCCGCCCGCGTTGCCGCCCGCCGGTTGGCGATCTGGGCCGGCTCCTGGTGCGAACTAAACGGATTGAGAAGCGAAGCGTGTGTCATGTTATTCCCCATTTATTCCCCTTCGAAGGTGCATGCGATCCAGCAGGTGATGCGCCTTACGGTCTAACGTGATTCGCGGGCCCATGTTATGGCCGCGGGATGACATCGTTCGCCGTGGTCAAGCCGGATCCGGCCTTCGTCTCGCCCCGAACTTAGCGCCGCAAAATGATTCGGTCTTCCTCGCTTCTCGTTTCGCTGTGGATTGTGTCGAAACAGGTTGAGGGGATGGGAGTCGGGCGGGTAATCCCGGAAACAACGAAACGTCGCGGAATAGCGCCGGGGAAGGCGTCGGTTCCCCTGACGCGGGCCAGCCCTACAATCCGCGCACCAGGCCGGCGTCGATCAGGAGCCGGTTGAAGCGCCGCGCTTCCGCACCGTCCTTGCAGGCATAGAACCGGCCCTTGCAGCGCAGCATGATGCTCTTCTGCTCCTCGAACGACGGATCGAGCGGGATGCCCGCGGCTTCCTGGATCACGATTGGGATATAGGCCGCATCGAGGGTTTCGAGCGCCGACGACAGATCGGCCGGTCGGAAATTGATCCCATCGAGCGCATAGTAAGTCGAGAAGTAACGCCGATCTGCGGTCATCAGGCGTTGCGTCAGCAATTTCCGGTCGATGCCAGGCTCAAGCAATTTCTGCGAGATGGCCGGTTGATGATCGCCGAAACGCAAGACCAGAAACGATTGATCCGGATAGTCGCGCGCCAGCCGTGTGGTGAAGTCGCGGTAGTCCTTCGCCGTCACGGTTTGGCGACGAATGTATTCGTCGGTCTCCGCCGTATTTCCCAGCGGAGTCCAGTCCGGCGTCAGATCGGGCCGGTAGACGTTCCACCAGGGAAAATGATTGGCCGTGAGATACACGAACATGAAGATCGGCGACTGCGACGGCGGCTCACTCGCAAATACCTTCAAGGCCTGGTCGAAATAGAACTTGTCGGGCTGCCTGTCCTCATCGACGCCCATATCCGCCATGTCGATGAACTGGCCGACGCCGGTTCCCTTCTGGAAGGTGCGCGCACCGAGGAAGCCTCCATAGGTCGGATAGAGCGAGAAGGTCTTGTATCCGCAGCGCTGCAGCGCTCGCGGCAGTCCGCGCGTGACACGGCCCGCGGCGATTCTTGTGACGTAAAACTTCAGATCGCCGAACGATCGCGCCGACATGCCGGTCAGGACATTCAATTCGCTGTACCATGTCGGGCCGCCGGTCGACTCCACCATCAGGGTCCGCCGCGTGCCATCACTGGACTTGAAGTAGTCGGAGTACCCCGACGGCACCTTGACTCCGGGCGCGGCGGTAATGTCGAAGCTCGACTCGTCGAGCAGCAAGATGATATGCGGCCGCCTTGCAGCGGTATCGCATTTTTCGCCGGGCGGCCGGCCGGCGGCGTGCGCTCCCGAGGCCAGGGGAAGCGAGCCGCTCGCGGGTGGATCGGCCTCGATCCATCCTGTCGAAGCCAGCCGCGACACCGCCACCACAGCCGAGCGCGCCAGACCGGAAATATGATTGATGCCCTGGAACGGCTCCCACGGTTGCTCGGGCGCCGCGACCGACATTGCTGACATCAACACGGTGGTTGCGGCAAGAATCGCCAACGGAAGGCGGCGACCTGCGCGAAACG
>DATHHZ010000492.1:0-5813 GCA_035316965.1 Burkholderiales bacterium
GTATGTGTTCGCCGCGCGCGGCGGGATGTACGCCGGGACACCGAACGACACCCAGACGCCGTTCATCCGCACTTTCCTTTCCTTCCTCGGCATGAGCGACATCGAGTTCGTCTACGCCGAAGGGCTCGCGATCAGCGAGGCGACCAAGCAGCAGAGCCTCGCGCGCGCGGAGGCCGTGATCGATGCACTGGTGGAGCCCGAACTCGCCGCGGCGTAACACTCCGGATTCGTACGCTCAAGTCACTGCGAGCGGAGCTTCGTCCATCAGTGCGATCTGCTCCTTCAGCTCGAGGATGCGGTCCTGCCAATAGCGCTGGGTGTTGAACCAGGGAAACGCGGCCGGGAACGCGGGATCGTCCCAGCGCCGCGCGAGCCAGGCCGAGTAGTGGATGAGACGCAGGGTTCGCAGGGCCTCCAGGAGATGCAGCTCGCGCGGATCGAACTCGTGGAAATCCTCGTAGCCGGAGAGGACGTCGGCGAGCTGCCGCGTCATCGACCCACGGTCGCCCGAGAGCAGCATCCACAGGTCCTGGATCGCCGGGCCCGAGCGGCAGTCGTCGAAGTCCACGAAGTGCGGCCCCTCGTCGGTCCACAACATATTTCCTGCGTGGCAGTCCCCATGCAGGCGCAGCGCGCGCACCTCGCCCGCTCGCTCGTAGCTGCGGGCGACGCACGCGAGCGCGAGGTCGACAGCGCTCTTCCACGCATCGAGCAGGTCCTTTGGAATGAAATCATGCGCGAGGAGCCAGTCGCGCGGCTCGCAGCCGAAGCTCTCGATGTCGAGCGTGGGCCGGTCGGCGAACGCTCGCGTCGCGCCCGCTGCGTGAGTGCGCCCGATGAAGCGACCGATCCATTCGAGCGTTTTGCGGTCCTCGAGCTCCGGCGTGCGTCCGCCTCGGCGCGGAAATACCGCGAAGCGAAAGCCGCCGAATCGGTGCAGCGTCTCTCCATTGGCCTCGAGCGGCGCGACCACGGGAATCTCGCGCTCGACGAGCTCGAGCGTGAACGCGTGCTCCTCGAGAATCTGCGCGTCGGTCCAGCGTGCGGGGCGATAGAACTTTGCGACGACCGAGGCCGGCGAGTTCGGCGTCTCTTCCACTTCGAGCCAAACTTGGTACACGCGGTTCTCGTAGCTGTTCAGCGCGAGCAGCCGCCCGTCGCCCGCGAAGCCCGCGCTCGCAAGCGCGTCGAGCACAGTATCCGGGGTGAGCCCCGAGTAGGGCGGTTCGGCGGGCAGCAGGGTAAGCGAGGCGCTCAGGCGGGTTTCTGTGCCGGGCCCTTGGGTATGAATCGCAGCGCCACGCCGTTGTTGCAGTAGCGCAGGCCGGTCGGCTCGGGCCCATCGTCGAAGATGTGGCCGTGGTGTCCACCGCAGCGCACGCAGTGGTATTCGGTGCGCTCCATGAAGAGCTTGCGGTCGGTCGTGGTACCGAATGCGCCGGGTATCGTGGTGAAAAAACTCGGCCATCCGGTGCCGCTGTCGAATTTCATCGCCGAAGTGAAAAGCGGCAGGCTGCAGCCCGCGCAGACGAACACCCCCGGGCGCTTTTCTCGGTCCAGCGGACTCGTCCCGGCTCGCTCGGTGCCTTCGTGGCGCAGCACGTCGTAGGCCGCGGGCGACAGTCGCTTCTTCCATTCGGCGTCCGAGAGCTTGAGCGCTTCCGCGCTCGCGGCCACGTCCGCACCCTCGGCAAGCAGGGTTTTCCAGTTTTTTTGAAGATCTTCCACTTTCACGGCTCCTTTCGCGGTCTTTTGTCCCCATCCGGCGGTGCTGAAACCCGCCAGAGACAGCGCCGTCAAACATCTCAGCCAGTTGCGACGATCCATTTTTACCTCCTCAAGCCGGCAGTATAGACCGCCTTTCGGGTCGGGAATTCCCGCCGGCGTTTACATGAGTCGTAAGAACCGGGCCGGCCTTACAATGAGCACCATGAACGCTCACGAACTCTGGCTCGCCGCCGGCCTGCGCACGCCGTTCGCGCGCGTGGACGGCCCGCTCGCCCGGCTCGATGCGGTGGAGCTCTCGGTGCCGGTCGTGCGGGCGATGACCGGGTCGCAGGCCGCGGTGAAGCCGGACCTAGTCGTCTGGGGGACGGTGATTCCGAACCTCGGCTATTCGAACATCGCGCGCGAGGTGCAGATCGAGGCGGGCTTGGATCAAACCATCCCGGCGTTTTCCACTGTGCTCGCCTGCTCGACGAGCATGGTCGCGGCTTTCGAGGCGGCAGGGATGCTCGGGCACGGCGGTAAGGAGCTCGCACTCGTCGGCGGCGTGGAGAGCATGAGCCGCGTGCAAATCGGGCTCTCGCAGAATTTTTCCGACTGGTTGCGGCGCTTTTCGCAGGCGCGCTCGATAGCGCAGCGCCTTGGCCTGTTCGGGAAATTGCGGGTGCGCGACATCCGCCTGCACGTTCTTGCCGTGGCCAACCGCGCCACCGGCAAGAGCATGGGCGAGCACTGCGAGGAAATGGCCAAGACCTGGAACATCGCGCGCGATTCTCAGGACAAGCTTGCGCTTGCCAGCCACGAGAAGGCGGTCGCAGGCCAGAAATCCGGATTCTTCGACGATCTGATCGTCCCGGGCGAAGACATGTCGCGCGACGGCTTTCCGCGCGCGGACACGAGCCTCGAGCGCCTGGCGAAGCTGCAGCCGGCCTTCGATCGAACGAGCGGCAAGGGCACGATCACCGCGGGGAACGCATCGCCCCTCACCGATGGCGCAGCGGGTCTGTGGGTGGCCACCGGCGCGGGAATCAAGCGCCTGCCCGGCTACGTCCCGCGCGCGCGCCTTGTCGATTGGGAGATCGCGGCGGTGAACGTCTTCACCGAGGGATTGCTCATGGCACCCGCGTACGCGATTCCGCGCATGCTAGCGCGGAACGGCGTCGCCTATCACGATATCGCGCTGTGGGAGATCCACGAGGCGTTCGCCGCGCAAGTGCTGTGCAACGTCGCTGCCTTGGAGAGCGCCGACTTCCGTCGCCAGAAAGCGGGCGTGGAAGCGGACCTCGGCAAGTTTCCGTGGGAGCGGCTCAATCCGCACGGCGGTTCGGTCGCGCTCGGCCATCCGTTCGGCGCGACCGGCGCGCGCATCCTCTCGCAGGCGGTGAAGGAACTGGCCGCGATGCCCAAAGGAAGCCGCGCGGTGGTGAGCATCTGCGCGGACGGGGGGCTGGGCACCGTCGCGCTGCTACAGGCAGAATGATGGCGGAGCTCAAATGAATTCCCCCTCGGAAAATCTCGTCGAAATCTCCGGCGTCGAATTCTCCTACGGCACTAGGAAGCTCTTGAAGGGCCTGAGCCTCAGCATTCCGCGCGGCAAGCTCGTCGCGATCCTGGGCGCAAGCGGCTCGGGGAAATCGACGCTGCTCCGCCTGATCGGCGGCCAGGCGAGGCCGGACCGCGGCACCGTCAAGGTCGCGGGCCAGGTGGTCCACGAGCTCGGCACGCATGCCCTGTACGCGCTGCGCCGCAAGATGGGGATGATGTTCCAGGCAGGAGGGCTATTCACCGACATGTCGGTGTTCGAGAACATCGCCTTCCCGATGCGCGAGCACACCGAGCTCCCGGAAAGCGTGCTGCGCAGGATCGTGCTGATGAAGCTGCACGCGGTCGGACTGCGCGGCGCGCAGGCGCTGGCGCCCGGCGAGCTTTCCGGGGGGATGGCGCGCCGCGTGGCGCTCGCTCGCGCGATCGCGATGGATCCGATGCTCGCGATGTACGACGAGCCCTTCGGCGGGCTCGATCCCATTTCGATCAACGTGATCGCGAACCTCATCCGGCAGCTGAACGATTCGCTGGGCGCGACTTCCATCGTGGTGAGCTACGACGTGAGCGAGGCGGTGAAGCTCGTCGACTACGTCTACGTGATCGCCGACGGCGTGGTCGCGGGCGAGGGGACGCCCGAGGAGATGCTCACTTCCAAGGATCCCTACGTTTACCAGTTCATGCACGCGCAGCCCGACGGGCCGATCGCCTTCCACTATCCCGGACGGCCGATCGGCGAGGATCTCGGGGTGAGGACCCCGGCCCGATAGGGTGGATGCAGGCCGGCGGCGTCAGTCGATCCGGATGTTCTTGTCGCGGATGATCTTGCCCCATTTCACCGTCTCGGACCTGATCAGCTCGCCGAATTGCTCGGGAGTGCCGGCGACGATCTCGGCGCTTTGCACGTCGAACTTTTCCTTCATGTCCGGGGCGGCGAGGATTCTCGCGAGTGTCCCGTTGAGCCGGTCGATGACCGGGCGCGGCGTGCCCGCCGGCGCGATCACCCCGACCCAGGAAGTTGTCTCGAAGCCCGGATAGAAATCCGCGATCGTTGGCAGGTCCGGGAAATGCGGCGAGCGCTGCCGGCCGCTGGTGGCGAGGCCCACCAGCTTGCCCGACCGGACGTTCTGCCCGATCGCGCCGCCCGCCTGGATGAGCATCACTTGCACCGTGCCCGCGAGCAGATCGTTGATCGCGGGTCCGCCGCCCTTGTAGTGGACCGCTTCCAGCTCGATTCCGGCGGTCTCCTTGAAGAGCTCGAACGCGAGGCGGCTGGAGGAGGCGGGCCCGGCCGAGCCGTAATTCAGCTTCGCGCCGTTCGCTTTTGCGTAGGCGACGAACTCGGGAACCGTCTTCACCTTGAGGCTCGGATGCACGACCAGGATCTGCGGATAGCGCGTAAGCAGCATGACGGGCGCAAAATCCTTCACCACGTCGTAGGGCAGCTCCTTGTATAGGTGCGGGTTGGAGGCGAAGGTGTCGAAAGTCATCATGATCGCGTAGCCGTCCGCGGGCGATTTCGCGAGTTGTGCGGTGCCCACGATGCCGCCGGAGGCGACGCGGTTCTCGACGATGAACGGCTGCCCGAGCGCCGCGGCGAGTCCGGGCGCGACCAGCCGCGCGGCGACGTCGGACGCGCCCCCCGGGCTGGAAGGCACGAACACGCGCACCGGCTTCGACGGATAGTCCTGCGCCGCGCCTTGGAACGCGAGCAAGGCGGCGAGCAGGGCGAGCGCGACTCTTGGCATTCGTGACCTCCTGTGCTTCGCAATTTTATATAAAAATCGTACGAACAGATAAAGTAAGCGACAATATTCGCCCCTTGATCGGCATTTGGCCGTCTCCGCGGGCCTCGAAACCTCGGAACCCACTCGTTCGGAGAAGCGCTCCGTGAAAAAAGCGATTCGCGTTCTTGCGGCACTGTGGCTTTCCGCGATTGCATCCGCATTCGCGGCGGACCCCGCCGATACGATATTCGTGAACGGCAGGATCGTCACGGTCGACGACGGTTTCACGATCGCGGAAGCGGTCGCGATCAGAGGGCAGCGCATCGTCGCGGTCGGGAAGAACGCCGACGTGCTCGAGCTGCAAAGCCGCGGCACTAAGGTGATCGATCTCAAGAAGCGGACCGTGATCCCCGGGCTGATCGACAATCACGCGCACTTCATCCGCGCGCCGGAGCACGAAGAGATGCGCCTGGACGGCGTCACCTCGCGCAAGCGGGCGCTGGCGAAGCTCGCCGGGCGCGTGGGCGCCGCGAAACCCGGTGAATGGATCGTGACGCTCGGTGGTTGGTCGGAGGAGCAGTTTACCGACGACCCGCGCGGGTTTTCACTCGAGGATCTCGACCGCATCGCGCCCGCCAACCCGGTGGTGCTGCAAGCCGTGTACAACCACAGCTATCTCAATACCGCCGCGCTCAAGGCTGCCGCCATCGACGCGGACACGCCCGATCCGCGCGGCGGCACGATCGAGAAGGACGCAGGCGGCTTGCCGACCGGGGTCGTGCGCGGCGCGGGCGGCGTCGCCTTTGTCGCGGCGAAGAT
>DATHHZ010000493.1:0-2139 GCA_035316965.1 Burkholderiales bacterium
AGCTTCACCCGAACGCGGTGTGCCACAAGGTTCCGGCGCACGTGCCGGCCGAGCAGGCGGCGCTCGCGCTGCCGATCGGCAACGGAGTCGAGTGGGCGGTGCTGCAAGGCGGCGCGGGACTCGGGACAACCGTCGTGATCCAGGGGCCGGGTCAGCAGGGTCTCGCTTGCGTGATCGCCGCGAAAGAAGCCGGAGCGGCCTGCATCATCGCGAGCGGCCTCACGCGCGACGCGCACCGGCTCGCGCTCGCGAAGGAGCTCGGCGCTCACCACACGGTCGACGTCGAGCAGCAGGATCTGCTTGGCGTGGTCAAGCAGATCACCGGCGACAGGATGGCCGATCTCGTGATCGACTGCGCTTCCGGCGGGCCCTATACGGTCGTGTCCGCCATCCTGCTGGCGCGCAAGGGCGGGCGCGTTATCCTCGGCGGACAAAAACGCCAACGCATACCGGATTTCGACAGCGATCTGATGATCAAAAAATTTCTCACCCTGAAAGGTATGCGCGGACACAGCTACCAATCGGTCGAGATGGCGCTGCAAATCATCGCGAGCGGACGCTATCCGCTCGCTAAGATGTGCACGCATCGCTTCGGCCTCGCGGAGGTCGGCGAGGCGCTGCGCACCGTGGGCGGCGAGGGCCAAGCCGATGCGATTCACTGCAGTGTGGACCCGTGGCGATGACCGACGAGGCAAGGACAGCCATCTCGATGGCGATGAAATTTCTCGGGCATTTGACCGTGGCAGCCGGTCTGCTCCTTCCCGCGGCGCTGGCCCCCGCGCAGCCGTCCTATCCGGCTCCCGGCAGGATCATTACCATCGTCGTGCCGTTTTCTCTCGGCACAGGGCCCGACATCCTCGCGCGCCTCGCGGGGCAAAAGCTCGGCGAGCGCTGGGGCGCATCGGTCATCGTCGACAACAGGCCTGGTGCGAGCGGTAACATCGGCGCGGAGCTGGTCGCCAAAGCGCCGGGCGACGGCTACACGCTGATGATGACGGCGACGTCTTTCGCGCTCAACGCCGCATTGAACAAATCGGCGCCTTACGATCCCCTGAAGAGCTTCGCTCCGGTATCGCTCGTCGCGACCGGGGCGCTCGCCTTCGCGGTCAGCACCGACACGCCGGCCAAAACGCTGAAGGAATTCGTCGCCCTGGCCAAGGCGCGGCCGGGGGAGCTCAACTACGCGTCCTCCGGAAACGGCACGCCGCAGCATCTCACGATGGAGCTCTTCAAGCTCGCCGCCGGCGTGAACATCACGCACGTGCCCTACAAGGACAGCGCCGCGGCCACTCGGGATCTCGCGGGCGGCCACGTCGATGCGATGATTTTCCCGGTGAACACCGCGGCGCCGCTCGTGCGCGCCGGCAAGGCGCGCTCGCTCGCGGTGTTCGGCAACGAACGCTCGCCGGTCTTTCCGGACGCGCCGACGATGAAGGAGGAAGGATTCACGAGCGTCGAGGCGCACGTGTGGTACGCGCTCTTCGCGCCCGCCGCGACGCCGCCGGAGACCGTGCAGAAGCTGAACGACGAGATGAATTCCATTCTCGACTTCGCGGACGTCAAGGAACTGCTCTCCAGGCAGGGTCTCGTCCCCGCCGGCGGCAAGCCCGAAAAGCTGACCCAAATGGTGAAGTCCGAGCTGGAGCGCTGGACCCGCGTAATCGCCGAAGCGAAGATCACGCGCGACTAGAGCACCGCCGCGCTAGACCTTGATACTTTCGTCGGCGATGTAGCCGCGGATGACTGCATCGATGCCGGGATCGGCCTTGAACCCCATCGCGAGCGCGCGCGGCGTCGCAAAGCGCACCGGCCAGGTTTCCACGATCGTCTGGATGCGCGCGTCGGGTTTCCATGAGACGCGCCTCGAAGCTTGAGAGCCGGCGATCTTCGCCATCGCCTCGATCATTCCGGGGACCGTCACGGTGATGCCGGGAAGATTCACCACGCGGTTCGAGCCCCACGCGGAAGCCGGAAGATCGTGCGCGTGCATGAAAGCCTCGACCACGCGGCGCGGCGAGAGCAGCCACACGCCCGTTTCCGGCCCGACCGGGCAGTCATAGGCGACGCCGTTGAGCGGCTCGCGGATGACGGCGCTTGCGAACGAAGAAGCGGCGGCGTTCGGCTTGCCCGGGCGCACGA
>DATHHZ010000494.1:0-4815 GCA_035316965.1 Burkholderiales bacterium
TTGAACGACGCAAACTCAATCTTGGCACTTCGATGCCGTGCGGGCCAAAACCCGCTTCGAGTAGGGGAAGTCCCTTTCATTCGTTAGGCGGCAACCCAAGTGACATCGGTCGATGAAATTTGCAACTTCCGGCAAGTCACGCCTTCGGTCAAATTCGATGCCCCTAGCGAATCGGACCTCGAACAATTACATCAGCGCACGCCCGACATAGCCTATTCATCACGGATCCCGCGTGTCCCCGCACCCGCTTCGATCACCACGCCCCATACCGGTGTGACATCGCGTTCAACATTGCGTGCGGTGTTCGTGGATGCCGACCCGACGCTTGGCGACGTAGCGCAGAAGCTCCTGGGGACGATCGACATACCGTTCACGATCAATCGGCATCCGGATATTCGCAGCGAGGCGATCCCGGTTACGCTGGCAGGGGCCGGGATCGCTATCATCGACCATACGCAGTTCCCTACCGCGATCGCGCGCCAATGCACGGGCCTGAAGCACGTCGTCTTCCTTGGCACCGGTGCACGCAGCTACATGAGTCTCGAAGAACTGGGCGAGCTCGGCATCGCCGTGCACACGATCAAGGGCTATGGCGACACGGCAGTAGCGGAGTGTGCGGTGGCGCTGATGTGGACCGCCGCGCGTGGCTTCGCGAAGATGGACCGCGAAATGCGCGCTGGGAACTGGGTGCGCTCCGAGTCGCTTCAGCTCACTGGTCGCACGATCGGGTTGCTCGGCTTCGGCGGAATCGCGACGGAGGTCGCTCGACTCGCCTTGGGCATGGGCATGAAGGTGCTGGCCTGGAACCGCAGCCCGAAGACGTTTCCCGGTGTTCAGTTCGTCGAGCTCGACCGGCTTCTCGCCGAGAGTGACGTGCTGTCGATGCACCTGCTGTTGAATGAAGATACGAAGAACTTCCTGTCCCGCGAGCGCATCGCGGCCATGCGGCCGGGCGCGATCCTGATCAACACTGCGCGCGGCGCGCTGGTGGACGAGGACGCGATGGTCGACGCGTTGCGTTCGGGTCATCTGCGTCACGCCGGTCTGGATGTTTTCACGGTCGAGCCGCTGCCGGCCGGGCACGTGCTGACCTCCCTACCCAACGTGACGCTGTCTGCCCACTCGGCGTTCCGGACCGCCGAGGCCAACCACAACCTGATCGGCGCCGCGCTGGACCATTGCCGCCGCATTGCGGCGCAGGGCCGTTGAAATGCCCCATGTGGGCTCAGGTCATCTCCGCTCTGTTGTCCAAACCTCGTGCCGCCTAACACTGCGCTCAATCGGACGGGCCGGTATGCGGCTTCTACTTGGCGTGCATCGGCGCGGCCCGCCGGTTAGCTTGTATCGTTAGCAGCTACGAATCCAGCAGAAACTCCCGCACGATCGCGATCTGATCGTCGTGAAGCAAGGTCGGCGCGTGGCCGACGCCCTTGATCTCCACTACTTTCGCCCGCGGGCCGCGCGAAGCCATTTGTTCGGCGGTGTCGCGCCTGAGAAGGTCCGATTGCTCGCCGCGCAGGACCAGCGTCGGGCAGCGGATCGCGTCGTAGAAGCTCCACAGCTCCACGTCCTTCGGCGACAGCTCGGCGTTGAACGGCACGGAGATCGCGGGATCGTAGTGCATGCGCAGCGACCCGTCCGGGTTCTTTCGCACCACGTGCTCGGTGAGGAAGCGCCACTCGGCGTCGGTGTGCGGGCCGAAGGACGCGCTGGTCGCGCGCACGAACTGCTCGGCCGCTTCGATCGTCGGAAGCGGCGGCCACTTGCCGACGTAAGAGCTGAGCCGCTCGAGCGAAACCGCGGTGAGAACCGGTCCGACGTCGTTCAGCACCAGCCGCTGGATCGGCGAATCGCGCATCGCCGCGAGCGTCATCCCGATCAGCCCGCCGAGCGAGGTGCCGACCCAGTGCACCGATTCCACGTCCAGGCGTGCGATCAAGGTCACCATGTCGTACGCGTAGGTCGGCACCGTGTACTCCATTGGATTCTCGAGCCAGTCGGAATCGCCGCGTCCGGCGACGTCGGGGCAGACGACGCGGTAGCCATGGCGGACCATTTCCGCAGCGAGGCGATCGAAATCTCGGGCGCAACGTGTTAGCCCGTGAACGCAGACGAGGGTTTTCCCGCTGCCTCGCTCGCCCCACTCGAGATAGGCCATGCGGTGCAGGCCGCTTGCGCTCGCGCACTGCACCTTGCGGCGCCGGAAGGGCTCGCTCATTTCGCAGGCCGCAGCCAGCAGCGTCGCAGCAGCTCCGGAATCCAGCGCGTACCTTCCCCGAACGAGCCGAGCGCAAGACCGCCCTCCTCCGGCCGGAGCACCTTGCGCAGCTTTTCCGAGCGCAGGTTCGCCGCACGGACCGGATAGCCGTAAGCCTCGAAGCGCGCTCGCTCGACCGCGGTCTCCGCAGGTTCGCTCTCCTCGAACCATATCCATTCGCGCGAGAATTCCTGCGCGAGCCGGTCGAGCTCGCGCAACTCGTCATCCGCGATCGGCTCGCAGGGCACGAGCTCCGCGTAAGTCGCATCACCGGAGGAAACCGTCCAGCGCTCGGCCCATTCGGCCTCGATCCCGTCGGAAGAGGAAAGCTCGCAGGACCCGGCCGATCCCGCGACGCGGAAGAAAGCGTGCTGGTCCGGAGCGATGACGTAGCCGTGCCAGAGCTCGCGCCAGCGCTCGCAGGCGAGCGCGAGCCGCAGCCCGCCGTCCGCATCGGCACGCACTTCCTGCAAGGCCGCGCCGCCGGGCGCGTGCGACTGCACCGTCTGCTCGGCCAGGACGCCGTTCTTGATGACCGCGCGGCCGCTCTTGCCCAAGGCGGCGTCGTTCCATTGCACTTCGACGGTGAGATCCGGAAACGCCTGCGAAGCCGACACGAAAGGCGGGAAGGGAATGCCGCCGCGCAGCTTGAACTCGTACTCCAGCCGCTCGGCCGAGTGCAGCTCGCGGTAGGAATCGCCGCCCTCTTCCTCGAGCAGGCGATTGACGTGACCGCGGTATTCCCGAAGCAGCCCGGGATCGCCCTTTACCGTAATCGTCGCATTCAGGTTCACGTACCTCAGTCGGCCTTGACGCCGGCTTCCTTGACCACTTTTGCCCAACGCGCTTTTTCATTGACGATGAACGTGCCGAGCGCTTCCGGCGTTCCGGCGCGCACCTCGGTGCCCTGTTTCGCCAGGAACTCCTTCATGTCGTTGGTATTCAGGATCCGGGTCAGTTCGGCGTTCAGCTTGGTCACGATCTCTCGCGGCGTGCCGGCCGCCGCGAGCAAGCCCTGATAGGAGCCGGTTTCGAATCCCGGAAGAGTCTCGGCCACTGTAGGCAGTTCGGGAGCGGAAGGCACGCGCTGCGCGCTGGATACGGCGAGCCCCTTGAGGCGGCCGCCTTTCACGGACGGATAGGTGGCGAGCATGCCGTTGAACAGCACGTTGGCGTTGCCCGCGACCACGTCGGTGACCGCCGCCGAGCCGCCCTTGTAGGGGATATAGGCCCACTGCACGCCGGTACGCGCCGCGAATTCGACACCCGCGAGGTGCGGCGCGCCGCCCGTTCCCGAGTTGGCGAAATTGAGCTTGCCCGGGTTTGCCTTGGCGTAGGCAATCAGCTCCTTCACGTTGCTCACCGGCACCGAAGGATGCACCGCCAGCACGTGCGGCGAATACGACACCATCACGATCGGCGAGAAATCCTTGGCCGGGTCGAAAGGCATGTTGGTATACACGCTCGGGTTGATCGACAGCGCGCCGACGTCCGAGAGCAGCATGGTGTAGCCGTCGGGCGCCGACTTGGCGACGTAGTCCGCGCCGACGTTGCCGTTGGCGCCGGTGCGGTTTTCCACGATGACCGGCTGGCCCCAGGCCGTGGTGATGTGCGGTCCGATTGCGCGCGCCAGGATGTCCGAGGTGCCACCCGCAGCGAAGGGGACGACGATTCGGATCGGCTTGTTCGGGTACTGCTGGCCTCGAGCCGGCGGAGCGGCGAGCAGACCAGCGGCGAGAACTGCGGTGAGGGCTGCTGCAACGCGTTTCATGGATGTCCTCCGGGTTCGCTCAAAAGCCGAGTGCGAATTGTAACCGGCAGGTCCTCTAGTCGTGCCAGTAGCGCCTTGCGCGATCGCGCTCGGCCTCCACGCGCGAGGCTCCCGGCGCAAAGCGCAGCTGGATCGCCCCGCCGGTATCGGTGCGTAGCAGCCCGCTGCCGGCCTCGCGATAGCGCGCGAGCACGTCCTCGCGCGGATGGCCGAAGCGGTTGCGATGGCCGACCGCGAACACCGCATGGCGCGGCGCCACCTGCTTCACGAACTCCGGCGTCGACGAGGTGGCGCTGCCGTGATGGGGCACGAGCAGCGCGTCCGCGGGCAGCAGCGCGGGCGCGCGCAGCAGAAGCTCGCGCTCGGCGGCGCGCTCGATGTCTCCGGTGAGCAGCACGCGACCTGCGGGGGCTTCGATCCGCAATACGCAGCTCTGGTTGTTCGCGCGCGCTGCACGGCCGTCGGGAGCCTCCGAGCGCGGGTGGAGGAATTCGAAGGAGACTCCATCCCAAAGCCATTTGCGCCCGGCGACGCAGGGCGCGCGCCACGCGGGGGCAGCAAGCAGAGCGTGATCCGGGGAAAGCGAGGACCACAGCAGGCCGACGGGCATCGCCTCGAGCACCGAGCCCGCGCCGCCCGAATGGTCACGGTCGTCGTGGGACACGACCAGCGCGTCGAGGCTATCGATACCCTCGCCGCGGAGATAGGGAAGGATCACGCGGCTGCCGCTGTCGGAAAAGGCGTTGAACGCCGGGCCGGCGTCGTAGAGCAGCGCGTGCTTTTCGGT
>DATHHZ010000495.1:0-4761 GCA_035316965.1 Burkholderiales bacterium
GCGGCCGCCTGGTCCGTGCGCGTTTCGTGTCGGCGGGCGTCGCAGGCGGCGGCTCCAGCCTGGTGTTCCTGGAGGATTTGTCCAAGCTCCAGGAGCAGGCCCAACAACTCAAGCTCGCGGCGCTCGGAAGGCTCACGGCTAACATAGCCCACGAGATCCGCAATCCCCTGTCGGCAATCGCGCATGCCGGGGACCTCTTGCAGGAAGAGCAGCGCGGACCGCATAAGCAACGCATGGTGCAGATCATCCGGGACAATGCGCGGCGCCTGGAGCGTATGGTGCACGACGTGCTCGAACTCTCGCGGCGCGACCGCGTTCAACCGGAGACCATCCGGGTGCGCCCGTATCTGCTGACGTTTATCGAGGAGGTCGCGCGGAACGACAGCATTCCCAACGAAGGCTTTTCGGTCGAGGCGGCCGAAGATGTCACCTTGGAATTCGACCGAGCCCACCTCAACCAGGTGCTGTGGAACCTCTTGCACAACGCCTGGCGGCACTGCCGCAGGCTCGCCGGAAGCGTGCGCATCACGGTTTCACGCCGGGCAAATCGAGTAGAATTGCACGTCATCGACGACGGCGAGGGCGTGGCGAGGGAGTTGCAAACGCAGTTGTTCGAGCCGTTTTTCACCACTTTCGCGAGCGGGACGGGGCTCGGCCTCTACATCGCTCGCGAGCTGTGTGCCGCAAACGGCGCGAGTCTTGAGTACCTGGACCGCGGTCCGGGCGCGGACTTTAGGATCCTATGGCAGGAACCGTAGAGAACCGGCGCGCGGAACGGCGAACGAGCATCGTCCAGCAGAGTACGGTGCTCGTGATCGACGACGAGGCGGACATCCGGGAACTGCTTGAGCTGTCGCTCCTGCGCATGGGTTTGGCGGTGGAGTGCGTCGGTTCCGCGGCGGCGGCCAAGCAGCTGCTGCAGTCCAAGCGGTTTGACCTCTGCCTTACCGACATGCGCTTGCCAGACGGTGACGGGCTGGAGCTCGTGCGTTTCATCGGCGTTCAATGCGCGGACTTGCCCGTGGCGGTGATCACCGCGTTCGGCAGCACCGAAAACGCCGTCGCGGCCCTCAAGGCCGGCGCTTTCGATTACCTGACCAAGCCCCTGTCCCTCGATCAGCTGCGCACGTTGGTCAAGTCCGCGCTGTCCCTGCCCCAGAAAGCAGCGGCAGCCAAATCGGGGGAAGCCCAGCTTCTTGGCTCAAGCCCCGGGATCGAGCAGGTGCGCTCGAAGATCGAGAAGCTCGCGCGCAGCCAGGCGCCAATCTACCTTACAGGCGAGTCCGGGAGTGGAAAAGAGCTCGCCGCTCGTCTCATTCACGGCAAGGGGTCGCGGCGCGAGAGGGCCTTCGTGCCGGTCAACTGCGGCGCGATCCCAGAGAACCTGATGGAGAGTGAGTTCTTTGGCTACAAGAAGGGCGCTTTCACGGGTGCCGAAGGCGACCGCGACGGATTTTTCCAGGCCGCCAGCACCGGCACCCTGTTCCTGGACGAAGTCGCCGACCTGCCGCTCGCGATGCAGGTCAAGCTGCTTCGCGCGATCCAGGAGAAGACTGTGCGCAAAGTCGGGGCGACCTCGGAGGACGCGGTCGACGTTCGCATCATCTGCGCTACGCACCAGAATCTGGCTGCCTGTGTCGAGTCGGGGAAATTTCGGCAGGATCTGTACTACCGCTTGGCGGTCATCGAGCTGAAAATGCCCCCGCTGCGGGAGTGCCGCGAGGATATTCCGGTGCTCGCGGATGCGATTCTGCGGCGCCTTTCCGGTCCGGACGGCAAACGGTCCATGCGGCTTTCCGAACGGGCGAAGAAGGCTCTCGCGGGTTACGATTTTCCCGGCAATACCCGCGAACTGGAGAACATTCTGGAGCGGGCCATCGCACTCGCCGCGCTCGAGGAAATCCAGCCCGACGACCTGCAGCTCGCTCCGCCGACTTCGGTCGCTCGCGAACCGGGAGCCCCCAACGCCAAATGGCCGCTGCCGGAATACCTCGACCGTCTCGAAAAGGAGGCGATCCTCGAGGCCCTCGAGAAAACCCGCTTCAACCGCACCGCCGCAGCCAAGCTCCTGGGAATCACGTTCAGGGCGTTGCGCTACCGCATGGAACGCTTGGGAATCCGGTAGGTGGAGCTCGGTCCCCTCGACGAGGAAGGGGTGCTCGCCGGGGCACTGCAGGTTCCCTCGCCGAATTGCGACGAGCGCCCGGCGGACGAGGCGGTCAGGTTGCTGGTCGTGCACAATATCAGCCTCCCGCCGGGTCAGTTCGGCGGTGAAGCCATCGTGCGGCTATTCACCGGCACACTCGATTTGGCCGCACACCCCTACTACGAAACCCTTCGTGATCTGAAGGTATCGGCGCATTTCCTTGTCCGGCGTGAGGGCGAACTGATCCAGCTGGTGCCCTGCGCGAAGCGAGCCTGGCACGCAGGCTCCTCAAGCTGGCGGGGGCGCGAGCGCTGTAACGATTTCTCCGTGGGCGTGGAACTCGAAGGGGCAGACGACCGAGCCTACTCCGATCCGCAATACTCGCGCCTGGCGGAACTCCTCGTGGCTCTGCGCCGGCGGTATCCTATTGTCGATGTAGTTGGACACATCGACATCGCACCAGGCCGCAAGACCGACCCCGGGCCGGCCTTCGACTGGGGGCATTTCCGGGCGTCGCTGGCCCGAATTCAATAGCCCCGCTCGCCGCCGATTTTCCTGCGTTAGTCCGTTCGGCTCTGCGGCGTTTCTGGCCGCCGACGCTTTCCGTTCGATGCTGCAATGCTCCGAAGGCGCTTGAGCAAACTTCGCTTGTATCTTGACATCACACTAGAATTGGTAGCACACTCCTGCCAAGGTACTATATATTGTGGTCGGAAGAGGAAGTACCCCAGGCCTCGGTTTCGCCGCCCTCATACCCGCCGGGCAGCGCACAAAAAAGAGTAGAGGAGACGATATGCAGATCGCGGCTGACGTAACGACTCCACAGTCGATTCCCGGCTCGACCTCTCTCGCTGACGTCAGCGTTGCGGCGTCGCCCGCATTTTCTCAGCACAAGGTCATCCGCCGCAACGGTGGGGTAGTGGGTTTCGAGCCCGGCAAGATCTCCGTCGCGGTGACCAAGGCGTTTCTGGCCGTCGAAGGCGGGCAGAGCGCCGCTTCGGCGCGGATCAGGGAGCTTGTTGCCGCGCTGACCGACGCGGTAGTGAGCGCACTCGTGCGCCGCCAGCCGGCCGGCGGGACCTTCCATATAGAAGACGTCCAGGACCAAGTCGAGCTCGCGTTGATGCGTTCGGGCGAGCACGAAGTGGCGCGCGCCTATGTCCTGTACCGGGAAAAGCGTTCCGAGGCGCGCGCCCACGAAGCGGCCCAAAGGAAACCGGCACCCCAACCGCAACTCCATACGGTCGAGGACGGCGTGCGGCGCCCGCTTGATCTGGCTCGCATCGAGGAGCTGATCGCGTCGGCTTGCGAGGGCCTGGGCGAGGTGGTGGATCCCAAGCTGATCCTCGCCGAAACCCTGAAGAACATCTATGACGGTGTGCCCGCCGACGAGGTGCGAAAGTCCGCGGTGCTCTCGGCACGCGCACTGATCGAGAAAGATCCGGCCTACAGCTACGTCACCGCGCGGCTGCTGCTTCACACCATCCGGCGGGAGGTTCTGAGTGAGGAGGTTCTGCAGGCGGAGATGAAGAAGCGCTATGCCGAATACTTCACCGGATTCGTCACGCGCGGCATACGCGCGGAGCTTCTCGATGAGCGCTTGGCCAATTTCGACTTGAAGAGGCTCGGCGCTGCCCTGGACGCATCGCGCGACCTCAAGTTCGGTTACCTCGGCCTGCAAACGCTCTATGACCGGTATTTCCTGCATATCCAGGACGCGCGCATCGAACTGCCGCAAGCGTTTTTCATGCGCGTGGCGATGGGCTTGGCTTTGAACGAGATCGACCGCGAGACGCGCGCGATCGAGTTCTACAACGCATTGTCCTCGTTCGACTTCATGAGCTCGACGCCGACGTTGTTCAATTCCGGCACGATGCGTTCGCAGCTTTCATCGTGCTATCTCACGACGGTGTCGGACGACCTGGAAGGTATCTACGAAGCGATCAAGGAAAACGCGTTGCTTGCCAAGTATGCCGGAGGGCTTGGCAACGACTGGACCCCGGTGCGGGCCCTGGGTTCCCACATAAAGGGGACCAACGGCAAGTCCCAGGGAGTTGTGCCTTTCCTTAAGGTCGTAAACGACACCGCGGTGGCGGTCAACCAAGGGGGGAAGCGCAAAGGGGCAGTGTGTTCCTATCTTGAAACCTGGCACCTGGACATCGAAGAGTTTCTCGAGCTGCGCAAGAACACCGGCGACGACCGGCGCCGTACTCACGACATGAACACGGCAAACTGGATCCCGGACTTGTTCATGAAACGCGTGATGGAGAACGGCGAGTGGACGCTGTTCAGTCCCTCCGACGTACCGGACCTGCACGACAAGTACGGGCGTGCGTTCGAAGAGGCCTATGTCCGGTACGAGGAAAGAGTCGCCAAGGGCGAGCTGAAGCTGTGCAAGAGGATTCCCGCGACGCAGCTCTGGCGCAAGATGCTGTCGATGCTCTTCGAGACCGGGCATCCGTGGATCACTTTCAAGGATCCCTGCAATTTGCGTTCGCCACAGCAGCACGTCGGCGTCGTACACAGCTCCAACTTGTGCACCGAGATAACCCTCAATACCAATTGCGACGAAATCGCGGTGTGCAATCTCGGCTCGATCAACATGGTCGCGCACA
>DATHHZ010000496.1:0-4727 GCA_035316965.1 Burkholderiales bacterium
CTTGCCTCGCGCAGGTCCACGTCGCCGCGCACGACATTGTTGCTTACATCCTTCTCTCCGGCCTCCCAGAGGGCCGTCCACGAACCGACATCGCTCCAGCCGATGTCGGCCTGGACCATCGCGCTCGCAGAAGTGCGCTCCATCACGGCATAGTCGATGGAGTCCGACGCACAGGCGGCGAATGCAGTTGAATCCAGCCGCAAGAAATCGAGGTCGCGTTTGCCCGCTTCCCACGCCGCCTTTGCTGCGGCCAGAATCTCGGGCCGGAAGCGCTGCAGCTCCTCCAGAAAGCGCTTGGGCTGGAGCGCGAACATGCCGCTGTTCCAGAAAAACCGTTCGCTCGAGACATAGCGCCGCGCCGTCTCCAGGTCGGGCTTCTCGACGAAACGCTTGACCCGGTAGCTGTGCTCGCTCCCGGAAACGGGCTCGCCGCGCTCGATATAACCGTACCCGGTGACGGGTCCGCGCGGCGTGATTCCGAAAGTGACGAGCGAACCGCCCGCCGCGAGGGGAATCGCCGTGGCGATCGCCGCGTGAAACGCTGGGATGTTCTGGATCAGGTGATCGGAGGGCAGCACGAGCATGCAAGCGTCCGGATGGCGACTCTGGACATAAAGCGCGACGACCGCGACCGCCGGTGCCGTGTTACGACCGACCGGTTCCAGGATCTGAACCTCGGACTTCACCCCAATTTCCCGCATCTGCTCTGCGACAAGAAACCGGTGCTCGTCGTTCGAAACGACGATCGGGGCAAGGGCGCCGCCGAAACCCTGCAGCCGCAGTACCGTGTCCTGAAGCAAGGTCCGTTCGGATACCAGAGGCAGGAATTGCTTCGGCAGAAGCCGCCGCGACATGGGCCAGAGGCGGGTGCCTGATCCGCCCGAGAGAATTACGGGGTAGAAGGAGATTGTCACTCGCGCGGCCTTGCATTCCGATAAAGCGCGTATTGTAGTGGCACCTGCTTCCTGCAGATAGAGGCTTGCTAGAATCCGGTGTCGCTCTATGGGAAGGCAGCACCTTTCCTGCGGTTCATATGCGCATTCTCGTCACCGGTGCGTCGGGCTTCGTCGGCACTGCCCTTTGCCGCGAGCTGCTCGCGCGCGGCCACACGGTCCGCGCCGCGGTAAGGCGGCGGATCCCGCCGGGCGCGGTCCCGCCCCAGTTGGATCAGATCCTCATCCCGGATATTGCTGCCGAATTCGATCGCAGCGCGCTCGCCGACGGCGTTGGAACGATCGTCCACCTTGCCGCGATCGCCCACCGATCGAACCCCATCGAGGCGGAGATTCGGCGCGTCAACTGCGATTCGGCGGTCCGGCTCGCGGAGGCCGCCGCTGGAATTGTCGGCCGCTTTATTTTCCTGAGCTCGGTGAAGGTGCACGGCGAGGACTCGGGCAGCGGTACCTACGGTGAAGACGACGCGCTCGATCCGCGGGACTCCTATGGGCGCTCCAAGCTCGAAGCCGAGCGGGCCTTGACCGAAACCACCGCCCGAAACGGCATGGAGCTCGTGTTGATCCGGCCGCCCCTCGTGTACGGACCCGAGGTCAAGGCCAACTTTCTGCGTTTGCTCGGTTGGGTCGATTCGGGGCTGCCCCTGCCCTTCGCGAGCGTACGCAACCGGCGCAGCCTGATCTACGTGGGCAACCTCGTCGACGCGATCGCGCGTTGCGCGGAGCATCCCGCGGCACGCGGACCCTTTCTGGTGAGCGACGATGAGACGGTTTCAACCCCCGAGCTGGTGGTGCGCATCACCCGGGCGCTCGAACGACCTGCAAGACTGATCCCCGTCCCACCAGCGCTCTTGCGCGCGGCCGGAATGATCGCGGGCCGCCGCGACGAAATCCAGCGCTTGATCGGCAATCTCGCAATCGACTCCTCCAAGGCGCGCCGGCTGCTCGATTGGCGCCCCCCCTACGCGCTCGATGAGGGACTCGCAGAAACGGCGCGCTGGTTCAAATCCGCACGCGATTGAGTTGAGCACCGATTTTCTATCGTCGCAACGACTATAATTGCGCTGGGCGCCCTCCTCGCGGACAAAAAGACATGCATTCTGAGACGTTCTTCGACGAAGTCGTGAAAATTGCCCAATCGATCGACGCTGCGGGCGTCGAGAACCTGGCGACGGAGTTAGCCGCCCTACGCCAGCGGGGCGGGCGGCTTTTCTTCCTCGGCGTGGGTGGGAGCGCGGCGAACTGCAGCCACGCAGTGAATGATTTTCGCAAACTCTGCGGTATCGAAGCCTATACCCCGGTGGACAATGTCTCCGAACTCACCGCGCGCACGAATGATGAGGGCTGGGACACGGTGTTTGCGGCATGGCTCAAGACGAGCAGAGCGAACAAGAACGATGCCGTGTTCGTCTTCTCCGTGGGGGGCGGAAACATGGAAAAGAACGTCAGCGCAAATATCGTCGCCGGACTCAAGGAGGCGAAACAGCGCAGCATGAAGATATTCGGCGTAGTGGGACGCGACGGCGGCTACACGAAACAGGTCGGCGATTGCGTCGTAGTGGTTCCGACGGTCGAGGCCTCGCGCGTTACTCCGCATACCGAAGCCTTCCAGGCGGTGGTCTGGCATTGCTTGGTGTCGCATCCGAAGCTGCAGCAGATCTCGACCAAGTGGTGAGTGAGAGGTACCGTGAGACGCGCCGTTTTTCTCGATCGTGATGGCGTCATCAACCAGTCGATAGTCCGGGACGGCAAACCCTATTCGCCGGAGTCGGTTGCGGAAATGAAAATCATGGAGGGTGTCCGTGACGCGCTCGCGTCATTGCGGAGCGCCGGGTTTCTGAACATCGTCGTCACGAACCAACCCGATGTCGCAAGCGGAAAGCTGAAAATCGAGACCATCGAGGCCATGCACCGGCGCCTGAGAAATGAACTGGCGTTGGATGACATCAAGGTTTGCTGTCACGGCGATGCCGATGACTGCGGGTGCCGCAAGCCGAAGCCGGGAATGCTCCTGCAGGCTGCCGGCGAATTCGGCGTCGACCTAGGGCAAAGTTTCATGGTCGGGGACCGGTGGCGGGACGTTGCCGCGGGCCAGGCTGCGGGGTGCGCGAATTTCTTCATTGACTATGGATACGACGAAAAGCGCCCCGATGCCCCCTATATAACGGTAAAATCGCTCGCTGAGGCTAGTACCAGGATCCTCGGCAAGTCATAGGGAAAACAAGGACTAAGCCATGACGATACTGCATCTGAAGGTGAAGTTGTTCGCCGACGGTGCCGATCTGGCCGGCATCAAGGAAATGGCGGCAAATCTCGCCATCAAAGGTTTCACGACAAATCCGACGCTCATGCGGAAAGCGGGTGTGTCCGACTACAAGGCGTTCGCGCTGCAAGCCCTCCAGGTCGTGGGCGGCCGCCCGATTTCATTCGAGGTCTTCGCCGACGAATTCAGCGAAATGGGGAAGCAGGCTCACGAAATCGCTTCCTGGGGCAAGAACATCTACGTCAAGATTCCCGTGACCAACGCGAAGGGCGAGTTCAGCGGTCCGCTTGTGGAGCGCCTTACCCGCGCCGGTATCCAGGTGAACGTGACGGCCTTGACGACGGTCGATCAGGTCAAACGCGTCGCCGATCGGCTCGCGCCCGAAACCCCAGCGATCATCTCCGTGTTCGCCGGGCGCATCGCCGATACCGGGCGCGACCCGGTCCCGATCATGGCCGAAGCCGTGAAGATAATGAAGAAAAGACCGAAATCCGAGCTGATCTGGGCAAGCCCCCGCGAGCTGCTCAACATCTTCCAGGCGGATGAGGTCGGCTGCCACATCATCACAGCGACAAACGATATCCTCAAGAAGCTGCCACTGATCGGAAAAGACCTGGACGCCTACTCGCTCGAGACCGTCGAAATGTTCCACAAGGACGCAAAGGCGGCAGGCTACAGCATCGCCACTCGCGAGGCGGCTTGAGTCCAAACGGACTTCTTCAACCAGCGCAAGCGTCATGTTCAAGAGTGTTCTAGTCACCGGCGGCGCAGGGTACGTCGGCAGCCTGCTCACCCCTCAACTGCTCGACTTGGGCTACAAGGTCACCGTGTACGACATCATGTACTTCGGGGAGGACTTCCTGCCGAAGAACAACCCGAACCTCAAGATAGTCAGGGGCGACATCCGGGACGTCAGGAAATTGTCGAATGCGCTCAAAGGCGTCGAGGCGGTGATCAATCTGGCATGCATCTCCAACGACGCCAGCTTCGAGCTTGACGAGAAGCTCTCTACGTCGATCAACCTCGACGCGTTCGAGCCCATGGTGATCGCGGCAAAGCAGGCGGGTGCGAAGCGCTTTATCTACGCCTCTTCCAGCTCGGTATACGGGGTGTCAGAAGCGCCCGACGTGACCGAGGAGCACCCGCTGGTCCCACTCACGCTCTATAACAAGTACAAGGGCCTGTGCGAGCCGCGTCTCTTCAAGCACCAGTCCCCCGAGTTCGTATGCGTAACGATCCGGCCGGCGACGCTGTGCGGCTTCGCGCCGCGCCAGCGTTTGGATCTGTCGGTCAATATCCTGACCAACCACGCCATCAACAACGGGAAAATCACCGTATTCGGCGGGTCCCAGAAGCGTCCCAACCTGCACCTGCAGGACATGGTCGATCTGTACAAGCTTCTGCTGACCCTGCCCGATGGGAGGATCGCAGGACAGATCTTCAACGCCGGCTTCCAGAACATGTCTATCATGGAGATCGCTCAGACCGTGAAGCGCGTGGTGCGGGAAGTG
>DATHHZ010000497.1:0-6583 GCA_035316965.1 Burkholderiales bacterium
GTCCCAGCAGTCGTGAACATTTTCACCAGCAAGGAGATCAAGACGCCGCGCCATCCGTTCCTCGACGATCCTCTGTTCCGGCATTTCTTCGGAGACCGCCTCGAAGAGGAGCCGCAGCGCGCGGCGAGCCTCGGCTCGGGCGTGATCGTGAGCCCGAAGGGATACATTCTCACCAATCACCACGTGGTCGAGGCCGCCGACGAGATCGAGGTGGCGCTCATCGACGGCAAGAAATTGAAAGCCAAGGCCGTCGGTTCCGATCCGGAAACCGACATCGCGGTCCTGCAGGTCGAAGGCGGGCCGGTCCCGGCGATCACTTTCGGCGACGCCGATGCCCTGCGCGTCGGCGACGTCGTGCTTGCCATCGGCAACCCGTTCGGAGTGGGACAGACCGTGACGATGGGCATCGTCTCGGCACTCGGCCGCAGCCAACTCGGCATCAACACTTTCGAGAACTTCATCCAGACCGACGCCGCGATCAATCCGGGCAACTCCGGCGGAGCGCTCATCGACTCGGCTGGGAACCTGGTCGGCATCAACACGGCGATCTACTCGCGCTCGGGGGGGTCGCTCGGCATCGGCTTTGCGATCCCCGCATCGAGCGCCAAGCAGGTCATGGAACAGATCATCCAGACCGGCGGCGTCACGCGCGGGTGGATCGGTGTCGAGGCGCGGGAAATCACTCCGGAAATGGGCGAATCCTTGCGCCTGGGCACCCTCAACGGCGTACTCATCGAGGGCGTGCTGCGAGGTGGACCCGCCGAACGGGCCGGACTGAAGCCCGGCGACGTCCTGGTTGCGATCGAGGGCAAGCCGGTCAAGGATCCGAACTCGATGCTGAACCTGGTGGCGGCCCTCGTCCCGGGGAAACCTGCTTCGATACGGTTGCGCCGCGACAACAAAGACGTGGATGTCCAAGTCGCCGTCGGTAAACGCCCGACTCAGCAACGCCGGCGGCGCTAAAGCCGGGTCCGCTTTTCTCCAGCGCCATCTGTTCCGAAAATTTCAGCGCGCCCGACTGGCAGCGGCGCGCGACTCGCATGGACGCGCTATTCCTGCCCTGCTTCCGTGCGCTTGAGATCCTTATCCAAGTCGCCGTCCTCGGGTGCCTCGGAAGCGGCCGGGGACCGACCGACGATGCGCGCGCACACGATGCCGATCTCGTAGAGAAGCCAAAGCGGCAGCGCAAGCAGTACTTGGGAGACAACGTCCGGAGGCGTGAAAATCGCCCCGACGACGAACGCGCCGACGATTACGTAGGGGCGGATTTCCTTCAGTTTTTCTATGGAAACCAACCCGGCGCGCACCAAGACGATGACCACCACTGGAACCTCGAAGGTTACCCCGAAGGCGACGAAGGAGGTGAGAGCAAAGCTGAAGTATTTCTCGATGTCGGTCATCCACGCCACGCCCTCGGGCGCGATCGAGGCCAGGAAGTTGAACACCAGCGGGAACACCAGGAAATACGCAAACGCCATGCCGAGGACGAACAGCACGAAGCTCGCTACGACCAGCGGCAGCACCAGACTCTTCTCGTGCGCATACAGGCCCGGTGCGACGAATGCCCACATCTCGTATAGCACGTACGGCAGCGCGATGACGAAGCCCACCAGCGCGGCCACCTTGATCGGTACCAGGAACACGCCGACCACATCGGTGGCGATCATCTGCCCGCCCGCCGGCAGCGCCGCAAGTATGGGTGTTGCAAAGATCGTGTAGAGCTGCTGCGACCCGGGCCAGATAAACCCGACCACGACGAACGCCGCGAGCACCGCACCCAGCGCCCGCATGAGCCGCGTGCGCAGCTCGATCAGATGGGAGATGAAGGTGTCCTGCGTGCTCATTCGCAGCCGGTCACACGGCGGTCTTTTCCGGTGGCGGGGGCGCGCCGCCTTGCGGCCCGCGGCCGACTTCAGCGGGCTGCGAGGCCGCATCCACGGGTGGCTCCTGCGGGGCACCCGGTGGCGCTGCGGCGGTGTCCTCGATTTTCGTCAAGCTATTGAGCTCCGTCTCGGCTTTCGACACCTCGCTTTGAACCGAGTCGACGGTCGTATTGACCGTTCCTTCGAAGCCGCGCGCGGCGTCCTCGAAGGTGGTTTTGAACTTGCGCAGTTCGTCCAGCTCGATCTCGCGGTTGATGTCGGCCTTGACGTCGTTGACGTAGCGCTGCAGCCGGCCGAACAAGTGGCCCATGGTGCGCGCCACGCGAGGCAGGCGTTCCGGACCGATAACGATGAGCGCCACGACGGCGATCACCATCAGTTCGGAGAACCCGACGTCAAACACAGGGGGTGAACGGATCGTTTAAAAAAGAAGCCGGGACCGCTCCCGGCATCCGGATCAGGCCGAAGACCCTTCAGGTCTTGGCCTTGTCCTTGACCTCGCCCTCGATGGTGCGGCCCGTCACCTGGGGCGCGGCCCCGCTCTCGGCAGGCTTGTCCTCGGAGGATTTCATGCCGTCCTTGAATCCGCGTACGGCTCCGCCCAGGTCGGCGCCGATATTGCGGAGTTTTTTCGTACCGAAAACGAGCAAAACGATCAGCAGCACGACGAGCCAGTGCCAAATGCTCCAGGTACCCATGGCTTACCCTTTCAATTGCGTTTCAGCATCGGGCCCAAGGCTTCCGGGCCGCCGATGACATGGACGTGCAGATGATACACCTCCTGCCGGCCCACACGTCCGGTGTTGATGATGACGCGAAAACCGTCGGTCGACCCCTGCTCGCGCGCCAAGCGCGGCGCCATGGCGAGGATCTTGCCCAGCATCGCCTGGTGGCTCAGCTCGCAATCCGCGAGCGAATCAATGTGCTCCTTTGGGATGATCATGAAATGCACCGGGGCGAGCGGATGGATATCATTGAAGGCGAAAATATCGGCGTCCTCGTAGATTTTTCGGCTGGGGATTTCTCCCCGGACGATCTTGCAGAAAACGCAGTTTTCCGCGCCCATCCCTATTTCCGCTCCGCCTTTGCACGCCGCTTGTCGGCGCGCGCGGCCTTTTCGTCGATCCCGGAAATGCCCTCGCGGCGGCGCAATTCGGCGAGCACGTCGGCGGGCCGCAAACCGTACTGTGCGAGCATGATCAGGCAATGAAACCACAGATCGGCCGTCTCGCCGACGATGCGCAGCCGGTCGCCATCCTTGGCGGCCATCACCGCCTCGGTCGCCTCCTCGCCGACTTTTTTCAGGATCGCGTCGGGTCCGCGCGCGAACAGCCGCGACACGTAAGACTTTTCCGGGTCGCCGGCCTTGCGCGACTCGACCACGTCCGCCAGCCGTTCGAGTATGTCGCTCATCGTCCGTATATTTCCTTCGGGTCCCTGATGACGGGCTCCACCGTCACCCAGCGCCCGTTGTCGAGCCTCTGAAAAAAGCAGCTGTGTCTTCCGGTGTGGCAGGCGATTCCGCCGCCCTGCTCCACCTTGAGCAGCACCACGTCCTCGTCGCAGTCGAGCCGGATCTCGCGCACCGTCTGCACGTTTCCCGACTGCTCGCCCTTCTTCCACAGGCGCATTCGCGAGCGCGACCAGTAGTGCGCTTCACCGGTCGCCGCCGTCTTGGCGAGCGACTCGCGGTTCATCCAGGCGAGCGTCAGGACCTCGTTCGTGGACATCTCCTGGGCGATCGCGGGGACAAGGCCGTGCTCGTCCCACTTTACTCTGTCGAGCCAGTTCTCTGCCATCGCGTCCATCGATTCAAAGCCTGACTTCGATTCCGCGCTTTGCCATGTGCTCCTTCGCCTCGCGCACGGTGAATTCTCCGAAATGAAAAATGCTCGCAGCGAGAACCGCGTCGGCACGGCCCTCCAGCACGCCCTCGACGAGATGATCGAGCTTGCCGACGCCACCGCTCGCGATCACCGGGATGCCCACCGCCTCGGCGACGGCGCGCGTGAGCGCGAGATCGAAGCCTTTGCGGGTACCGTCGCGGTCCATGCTCGTAAGCAGGATTTCGCCCGCGCCCAGCTCCTGCATTTTACGCGCCCATTCGACCGCGTCCAATCCGGCCGGCCGGCGCCCCCCATGGGTAAACACCTCCCAGCGAATCCCCGGACTCGCGGCAGGTTTCGTCTGTTTGGCGTCGATGGCGACCACGATGCACTGAGCGCCGTAGCGACCGGCTGCATCGACAACCAGCTGCGGGTTCTGGACCGCGGCGGTGTTGATGGAAACCTTGTCGGCGCCCGCGTTGAGCAAGCGCCTCACGTCCTCCACCCTGCGCACGCCGCCTCCCACGGTGAGGGGAATGAACACCTGCGCGGCGACCTCTTCCACGACGTGCAGGATCAGATCGCGCTCGTCAGAGCTCGCGGTGATGTCGAGGAAGGTCAGTTCGTCCGCGCCCTGCTCGTTGTAGCGCCGCGCGACCTCGACCGGGTCGCCCGCGTCGCGCAGGCCGACGAAGTTGATGCCCTTGACGACGCGCCCGCGGTCGACGTCGAGACAGGGAATGATGCGCTTGGCGAGCATGGTTCGGGATCGAGGATCTGGAAAGATCACCGCAAGCCGAGGGCGAGTTCCCTCGATCCTCAGTCCTGCGTCTTCCCCTTGCCCTTCCCCAGTTTGTCCGCTTCGGCCTGGGCCTTCTTGAAATCGAGTGTGCCCTGATAGATCGCGCGACCGGTAATGACGCCGTCGATGCCTTCCGATTCGATTTTGCAAAGCGCCCTGATATCCTCGACGCTCGTGAGGCCGCCGCTCGCGATCACCGGAACGCGCAACTCCCTCGCGAGTTTCAGCGTCGCGTCGACGTTCACTCCCGTCAGCATGCCGTCGCGGCCGATATCGGTGTAGATGATCGCCTCGACGCCATAGTCCTGGAATTTCTTCGCGAGGTCCACCACGTCGTGACCGGTCATCTTGGACCAGCCCTCGACGGCGACTTTGCCGTCCTTGGCGTCGAGCGCGACGATGATGTGCCCGGAAAAAGCCGTGCACGCGTCTTGCAGGAAGCCTGGATTTTTCACCGCCGCCGTTCCGATGATGATGTAGCCGACCCCGAGATCGAGATAGTGCTCGATCGTGTCCAGGTCGCGGATGCCTCCGCCCAGTTGCACGGGCGGGGAATCGCCGAGCGCCTGCAGGATCGCGCGGATGACGCCCTCGTTCTTGGGCTTGCCGGCCGCCGCGCCGTTGAGATCGACGACGTGCAACCGGCGCGCGCCTTGCGCCTTCCAATGCTTGGCCATCCCAACGGGATCTTCCGAGAACACCGTGGCCTCGCTCATCTTTCCCTGTTTCAGGCGGACGCAGTGTCCGTCCTTGATGTCAAGCGCCGGAATGATCAGCATTGAGTCGGGGAACAGCGCAAAGACCCGGGCAACCCGGGACGGCCGATGGGAGGATTCAGGGATTCCAGTTGAGGAAGTTGGCGAGTAACCGCAGGCCCGCAATATCGCTTTTTTCCGGATGGAACTGTACCGCAAAAACATTATCCCGTGCCACCGCACAGGTAAAGGAGAGGCCGTAGTCGGTGGTGCCCCGTACCAGCGCGGCCTCCCCCGTCTGCGGAAAGTAGCTGTGGACGAAATAGAACCGAGTGCCGTCCTCGATGCCCGACCACAGGGCGTGCGATGCGGCCTGTTTCACGCGGTTCCAGCCGATGTGAGGAACCTTGAGCTTGTTTCCTTCAGTGTCGACCATGGCCTCGGCGGGAAAACGACGCACGGCTCCCGGAAGGAGCGCGAGCCCAGCCACGCCGCCTTCGTCGCTGCGCTCGAAAAGCATCTGAAGCCCGATGCAGATTCCCAGAAACGGCCGGCTGCGGGCGGCGTCGAGCACCGCCGGACGCAACCCGCGCGCGTCCATCTCGCGCATGCAATCGGGCATCGCGCCCTGGCCCGGAAATACGACGCGGTCGGCGCCCGCCACGCGCGCCGGATCGGAGGTGACCTCGACCCTCGCGTGCGGCGCGACATGCTCCACCGCTTTGGAAACCGAGTGGAGATTCCCCATGCCGTAATCGACAACCGCGACGCGCATTGCAGGGTCAGTCGGAAAAGAGCCTAGAGCGTGCCCTTCGTGGAGGGAATGGTTCCTTCGGCGCGCGGATCCGGCTCAAGCGCCATGCGCAGAGCCCGCGCGAACGCCTTGAACATCGTTTCGCACTGATGATGCGCGTTGTCCCCTCGCAGGTTGTCGATATGCAGCGTCACCTGCGCGTGGTTGGCAAAACCCTGGAAGAATTCGTGCACCAGATCCACGTCGAACTCGCCGATCAGCGCGCGCTTGAACTGGACGTGGTACTCGAGGCCTGGCCGCCCGGAGAAATCGATCACGACGCGCGACAGCGCCTCGTCGAGCGGTACGTAGGCATGCCCGTAGCGCCGAATGCCTTTCTTGTCGCCGACGGCGCGCGCCACCGCCTGGCCGAGCGTGATCCCGATGTCCTCGACCGTGTGATGCGCGTCCACCTGCAGGTCGCCCTTTGCCCGAATATCGAGATCGAGCATCCCGTGGCGCGCTACCTGTTCGAGCATGTGATCGAAAAACGGAATGCCGGTCTTGATTGACGACTTCCCCTCGCCATCGAGATTCAGTTTGACGGCGATGCTCGTCTCGTTGGTTTTCCGCTTAACCTTTGC
>DATHHZ010000498.1:0-2468 GCA_035316965.1 Burkholderiales bacterium
TCTTCAACGGCGAGCCGTCGTTTTTTCTGCCCTGGCGCTTCGTTCCGGCCCTGCTGATCGGCGCCTTGTTCGATCTGGGCGCGGCGACGTTCTTCCTCGCGCCATTCGCCGTGCTCCTCGCGGGGTGGCCGGCGCGCTACCCGGTCGCGCTCAAAGTCCTCCTCGCGCTGTTGCTGCTGCCGGTCTGCGGCCTCCTGGCGTTCGTCGCGACCGCCGAGCTGACGTTTTGGAACGAGTTCGCTTCGCGCTTCAACTTCATCGCGGTCGATTACCTCATTTACACCAACGAAGTGATCGGCAATATCCGCGAGTCGTACAACATGCCGCTCCTGTTGTCGCTCGTAGGTGGTTTTTCTCTCGTACTGTGGTGGGTGATCGTCCGCAGGATGGGACCGTTTGTCTCGGTGCCACCAGGCGGGCTTGGCGTTCGCTCTCGCGCCGTGGTGCTCTGGACAATCGCGCCATTCGTCGCGTTCAGCGCGCTAGACGCGCGCTACAAGGAGTTCTCGCAGGACGCGCAGCTCAACGAGCTCGCAGGCAACGGCTACTACGATTTCTGGCACGCTTTCCGCTCCAACGAGATCGACTACGAGCGCTTCTACAGGACGCTGCCTCCCGAGCGCGCGGCGCAGGTGCTCGCGCGCGAGTTGGACCCTGCGCGCCCGGCGGCCGAAGTCTCGCGGCTGCCGTTCGAGCGCACGATCGCCGCCCGCGGTCCCGAGAAACGGCTCAACGTCGTGCTGATTTCCGTCGAGGCCCTGAGCGCGGATTTCCTGGCCGCGTTCGGCAACCGCGAGGGACTGACGCCGCGGCTCGACCGGCTCGCCGGCGAAGGGATGCTGTTCACGCGCCTTTACGCGACCGGCACGCGGACGGTGCGGGGGCTGGAGGCGCTGACGCTCTCGTTTCCCCCGACACCTGGCCACTCGATCGTGACACGGCCGGACAACGGCGGGCTTTTCTCGCTGGGCGAAGTCTTCAGGCAGAAGGGCTACGAGCCACTCTACCTCTACGGCGGTTACGCCTACTTCGACAACATGGAAGCGTTTTTTTCGGGCAACGGCTACACCGTCATCGACCGCACGGCGCTCAAGCCCGAGGAGATCACCTACGAGAACATCTGGGGCGTGGCCGACGAGGACCTGTTCAGGCACGCGATCGGCGAGCTGGACAGGCGCCATGCCGCGCGCAAGCCGTTCTTTGCGCACATCATGACCGTGTCCAATCACCGCCCGTTTGCGTATCCCGCCGGGCGCATCGACGTTCCCTCCGGCACCAGCCGCGAGGGTGCAGTCAAGTACACGGACTTCGCGATCGGACAGTTCATCGACCGTGCCCGTGCGAAGCCCTGGTTCGACCGGACCCTTTTTCTCATCATCGCGGATCACACCCACAAGGGGCGCGGTCGCACCGAGCTGCCGCCCGAGAACTACCACATCCCGCTGATCGTCTACGCGCCCGGGCACGTTCCGCAGCGCCGCATCGACACGATCGCGTCGCAGATCGACGTCGGGCCGACCCTCCTCGGGATGCTCGGCTTCAGCTACCGGTCGCGGTTCTTCGGGCACGACATCCTGCACGAAGGCGCGGATCACCCGCGCGCCCTGCTCGCCAACTACCAGACGGTCGGCTACTACCGCGACGGCATCGTCGTCGAGCTGAAGCCGAAAAGGCGCTACAGGATCGTTGATGCGGCCACTGGCCGCGAGCGGGCGGAAGACGCGCTGTCCGCGCGCCTGATGGACGAGGCGATCAGCTACTACCAGCTGGCGAGCCGCGCGTACAAATCCGGACAGCTGAAGATCGCCGCGCAGCGCTGACGAAACGCGCCGCCCTCGGGGCTATGCCCGCGGGCTTCACGGGGTTCCGCTCCTGGCCGCGATCGACCGGATCAGTTCTTCGGGCACAAACACCTTGCCGTCCTTGATCACGCGATGGATCCTGCTGAGGTTCATCACATCGGCGAGCGGGTCCGCGTCCAGGATGACCAGGTCCGCGAGCTTGCCGGGAGCAAGCGTGCCGATCCCGCGCTCCATGCCCATGGTCTTCGCTCCATTGGAGGTCGCCGACCGCAATACCTGCAATGGCGTAAGGCCGGCCTGGGCCATGATTTCCATTTCCCGAAATACCGACGGCCCGTGCAGGGTTCCGATGTTGCCGGCGTCGGTTCCCATGGCGACGGGAATCCCCGCCTCCCATACCTTGCGCAGGTTCTGCAGCGCGATGGCCGAGGGCTTGGGTGATGTCGGCTGGTTCATGGCCTTCGCCACCCGTTCGGGAAGCATCTCCGTGGGAATTCTCTGCAAATCGTTCATCGCAGCGAGGATCTGCGGATCGGCCAGGCGCCGCTCGGCTTCGGTCGGCTGCCAGGTATTCGACAGCGCGTATCGGTAGCCGAGGGTGACGAAGAGCGTCGGGCAATAGAGCGCGCGGTTCTTTTTCGCCAGGGCAAGGAATTCCCCGTCCAC
>DATHHZ010000499.1:0-3071 GCA_035316965.1 Burkholderiales bacterium
CGCGGTAGGTCCCCATGTTCTGCACGCCCGTCTCGGGGTCGCGCGTAATGACGTTGGTCGCGGTGAGGGTCGGCGCGGAATCGAAGCCCGGTGTGGAGATCGGGATCGGCAGGCGGTCGAGGCCTTTGCCCTCGCCCCGCAGCGCTTCGCCCTCGTGCACGATCTCATGGCAGGCGGCGCACTCGAGCTCGCGCGGTGCGATGGGATGAGCGATGGCGTGATCCCACTTTCCCTGGATTTCGCTCAAGGGGGCACCCATCCCGACCGAGTAGATCGCCCGGTTCGCCGCGATCGCGCCGACCACGACCGGAATGTCGTACTTGCGGCCGCGGCCGTCGGTGATGTTCGTGAAGAGGAACGCCTTCCTCTCGGCTTCCTCCATCCCCCCGACGAACTGCCAGCGCACCAGCGGATGCAGCTCCGCGTCCTTGTCGACCGGCCGGGTTATCGTGAGCAGCAACCCCCGTTTCTTCAACTCCTCGAGGTGCTCGTGAAGGTCGCGGTAGCCGCGCGCGCCTTCCGTCGCGAGCGGCGCTTCGGTGCGGGGCAGGTTCATTGCTTCTCGATTTTCGCGCGTTCCACGACCGCTCTCCACTTGGTGGTCTCGGAGACGAGCAGCTCGCGCATGGCTTCGGGTGAGCTCGCGCGCGCGTCGACGCCCAGTTCCAGGAGGCGCTGCCTCACCTCGGGCGCGGCCACGGCGGCGTTGATCTCCCTGTTCAGGCGTTCGATCACGGCCCGCGGCGTCCTGGCCGGCGCGGCGACGCCGTTCCACGCGGACGCCTCGTAACCGGGAACGCCCGCCTCGGCGAGGGTTGGCACCTCGGGCAATCCGGCGAAGCGGTGATCGAAAGTCACGCCGAGCGCCCTCAAGTTCCCGCTCTTGATATGCGGGATGACAGGCGCGAGGATCTCGACCATGCCGTCCAGGTCTTTGCCTTTCACCGCGGTGATGATGGCGGGCGTCGCTTTGAACGGCACGGTCTGGAACTCCAGTCCCGCCATCGATTTGAACAGCTCCGCGGCGATGAACTGGGTGCCGCCGATGCTGGTCGTGCCGACGTTGAACCTGCCGGGGCTCGCCTTGGCGGCGGCGATGAATTCCCTGAGCGACCTGTAGGGCGAGTCGGAATTCACGAGCAGCGCGAGCCCGAAGAAACCGACGGTCGATATCGGCGCGAAATCGCGCACGGGATCGTAAGGCAGCGACTTGAAGAGCGACACGCTCACCGCGTGCCCCTGGTTCAGCCACAAGAGCGTGTAACCGTCGGGCTCGGCCTTCATCGCTGCCTCCGTGGCGACGATCTGGCCGGCGCTCGGCCGGTTGTCGATGATGATCTGCTGTCCGAGCGTCTGCGAGAGCCTCTGCGCCAGCACGCGCGCCGTGATGTCGGCTACGCCGCCCGCCGCGTAGGGGAGGAGCATCTTGACCGGCTGCGCGGGATAGGTTTGCCCGAGCGCGGCTGCGGCGCAGGAAAAGAGTGCCAGGCCGCCGAGCGAGCAGCCCGTCCTGAAGCCGATTGCTTTTCTGGTCACGCGCGCCTCCTCCTTGAGCTGCGTATGTTACGCGAGGCAACCCGGCCAGTCATGCCGGTACGGCCCGCTTGTCACTGGGAGTCTGCAAGCCCTCTGCGCTCTCGATCGCTTCGCTCAGAAAAAGCTCCGCAGGCAATGACAGCCGTGCGGTCCTGAGGCGCGCGATGCTCCACTCGCGCCGTAGCGGAAAGCCCTGCACGTCGAGGGCGACGATCGCGCCTGCGCGCGATAGAGAGTGGGCTTCGCCTTCCGGGAGCAGCCCGATGCCCAGCCCGGCGGCGATCGCCTCGGCGACCGTTTCGTCGCTCGAGAGCTCGGCGCGAATGGCGGGCGAGATTCCGGACGCCGCGAAGGCGGCAAGCAGCGCCTCGCGAGGGTCCGAGCCCGGCTCGCGCAGGACCAGCCCTTCGGGCGCGAGCGAATCGAGCGCAATCGCGCGCGCGTTCGCGAGAGGGTGACCCGCCGGGGCGTACAGGTGCAGAAGCTCGGCCGCCACGGGATTCGTCGCGAGCGCGGGCCGGTCATCGGACGCCGGGCGCAGGCACAGGTCGTCCTTGCCCGAAAGCAGGCGCTCGACCCCTTCCTCGCGACCCGCAACGTGCAAGCCCACCTGCGATCCGGGATGACGCAGGCAAAAGGCGGCGACGAAACGCGCGGCAAGACGGCGCGCGCCGGGAGTGGCCCCGACCCGCAAGACGTCGGCCCGCGGCGCGCGCAGCGCGGCGAGCCGCTCCTCGGTGCGTTCGATCAGGGCGATGAGATCCTCGCACGCTCTCTGCAGCTCCCGGCCCGCAGAGGTCAGCCGCAGTTCTCGTCCCTGCTGCTGAAGGAGCGCGAGGCCGAGGGTCTCCGAGAGTTTCTTGAGCTGCGTCGAAACCGTCGGCTGGGCGAGGTGCAGTTCCTCGGCGGCGCGCGTAACGCTTTTACGGCGCGCGACCGCCTCGAACACCATTAATTGGGGGAAAAGTCCGTGCCGAAAATACCGGCGCAGCGCTGAGCGGGGCATGGCGAGCTCCTTCGTTCGCGTCCAGACCACCCGCGGCCCCCGCTCTGTACGAAACTGCGCTGTACGAGCTTCGGGCCGCAGGACCTGAGTCCGGTCGCGGGACATCGCCCTCGCGACCGGCCCCAGGTCTCGCTTGCAGCTTGAGCTGCCGCACGGCCGGGGCTCACTACCACCCGTGTTGACGACCGCTGCGCGAAGAAGCTACTCCCCTAGGGAGATTGCGCTTGGAAGGGTAGCAGCGTATTGCGACGCAAGCAACCGCAGCGCATCGCGATTTGCGATGGATGTCCTTCGAAAGCGCGATGCATCGCCAAGCGCGATGCGGCCATCGCACCAAATCATTTTTCTTCGAGCGGCCCGTCCGCGACAATCGTCCCGTCAAAGGAGGAGCCCGTGGACACGCTCATGACGCCCGAATTCTGGTCCGCCCTCGCCGCGATCGTGGTAATCGACCTGGTGCTCGCCGGGGACAACGCCATCGTCATCGCGCTCGCCGCGCGCAACCTGCCCAGGGCCCACCAGCGCCGCG
>DATHHZ010000500.1:0-3472 GCA_035316965.1 Burkholderiales bacterium
CTCGGCGGGCGCAAGCCCGATCGCGACGTGACCGAAGTCGCTGACGCGTTTGCGCACGCCCGGTTCCGCCAGGGCGGTCCGGAACTCCGCAGCGAGGCGCTCGATGATGCGCGAATTCGTTCCGTGGGGCGCCGCGAGCACCCACCAATTGCCGCCGACGAGCTGGGGATACCCCGCTTCGACCGTCGTCGGGATGTCCGGAAGTTCGGCCATGCGCTGGCGCGCCATCACGGCGAGCACCTTGAGCTTGCCGGCCTTCACCGGTCCGATAATCCCGGTCAAGGTGGGGAAGGCCACCTGGATGTCGCCGGCGAGCAGCGCCTGGACCATGGGAGGCGTGCCCTTGTACGGAACGTAGACCAGCGCGTTTCCGGTCTGCTGTGAAAATGCTGCGCCGGTGAGATGCGCGGGCGAGCCGGAGCCCGGAGAGCCGTAATTGAACCTGCCCGGATTGGCGCTCACGTATTCAGCAAGTTCCTTAAGCGATTTCGCTGGCACGTTCGTGCCGATCACCGCGAGCAGCGGGGCGTCCGCGAGGAGGGAGATCGGATCGAGCGCGGTCAGAGGATCGAAACCGAGATTTTTGAACATGTGAGGCGTCACGGCATAGACGGCCGTCGGCCCGAGCAGCAAGGTGTAGCCGTCCGGCGCGGCGCGCACGACTTCGCCCGTGCCTATGGCGCCGTCGGCGCCCGGCTTGCTTTCCACGACGAAGCGCTGGCCGAGGTTCGTTTCGACTCCGGGGGCTATGGTCCGGAATATCGCCTCCGAAACGCTTCCCGCCGCAAATGGGATGACCACGCGAATGGGCTTGCTGGGCCAGTCCTGGGCGAGGCCCACCGCGGGCCGAAGTGCAAGCAGCCCGGCGGCGAGGAGTGCCAAAATATGTCTCACGAGCGGATTCTATATTGGGAAGACTGATGTCCGGCGAGAAGTTCGGCGTTCTGTTTGTATGCACGGGAAACATCTGCCGCTCGCCGACCGCAGAGGCGATTTTTCGAAAGCTTGCTGTCGATGCAGGGATGGCGGGCGCGGTGACGGCCGATTCGGCAGGAACGCACGGTTACCATGTCGGAGAGCCGCCTGATCCTCGGGCGCAGAAGGCGGCCGCGAAGCGCGGTTACGATCTCAGCGCGCTGCGAGCGCGCACAATCGAGGACGCGGATTTTCAACGCTTCGACCTGATCCTGGCGATGGACGAGGATCACTACGCGATTCTCTCGCGTATGGTGGGGTCCTCAGCCGGCCACAAGCTGAAGTTGATGATGTCCTACGCGCGGCGCTTCAAAGAGCGGGACGTGCCGGATCCCTACTACGGCGGGCCGCAGGGGTTCGAGCGCGTGCTCGACATGCTCGAGGACGCGGCGAAGGGCTTGCTCGAGTCCCTGCGAAGGGACTGAGGCTGCCCTCCGGGTTCAAATCTTCGGAGTCGGCGGTTCGCCCCCGGTTTCCACCTGAACCAGGGGCTCGTCGAGATCCGCAGGAGGCGGTCGGCGCTCGCGCTTGGCTGGAACGAATTTCGGCTCCGATTCCGTTGCCGAACCGACCGTGGCGCCCGAACGCGTCTGGATCAACTCCAGCCCGCTATCCTTGAGCGCGCGCTCGATCTCAGCTGGGTCCGGCTCGCGCGGTGCAGGCGAATGCGCCGCCGCCACCGGAGCCGGGGGGGTGGGTCTGTACTCGGGCTGAGGTTTCGCAGCCGTCACGAACTCATGCGCCTGCTCGGGCTCGGCTGGGGCCGGTTGCGCTATGAACTCGGGTGCGGCCGGCGCCGATGCCTGTCCTTCAGTCGGAGCGGGACCTGCTGCGACTCGGAACTCCTCGCTCCGAGGTGCCGGCGTTGGATTCTCATGGCGCTCACCCCTTTCGCCGCGGTCGCGGCCGCCGCGACGGCGGCGCTTGCGTTCGTGATCGCCTTCGCGCGGTTCAGGCGCGCCTGCATGGGGAGCGGGCGGGCGTCCAAGCTCCTGTGGGCGCTGTTCCCGGGATTCGGGCCGTTCCCCAGGTGCGCGATTCTGCCCCTCAGGACGCTCGCCGCGCGGCGGCCTTTGCTCTCCCGGTGGGCGCTCGGGGCGCGAGTTACGGTCTTGACGGTCCTGGCGTTGCGGTCGTTCACCGCGTTGATCTTGCCCGCGTCCCTGACGCTGGTCCGGACGGTCATTGCGCCCACGAAAGCGGTCGCGGTTGCCGCGGTCGCGGTTGCCACGGTCGCGGTTGCCACGGTCGCGATCGCCACGTTCCGGCCGGGGCATCTGTTGCTCGCTGTGTGATGGAGCTGCTGCCGGTTGGGGGTTGGCAGGAGCGTTGTCGCCCTTGAACCAACCGAAGATGCGATCCATGAAGCCCGGATGCCGTTCGGCCGGGCGCGGCGCCTGGGGTCGGGGCTGCTGCGCGCTCACCGGCGCAGGCCGTTCGGGCGTGACGCCTTGCACCGCGGCTTGCTGGCGCGGCGGGCGCGCTTCCTGCGCCGCAGGTTCCTTGGCTTCTTCCTCGACCGGCGCGCTGACGAGGTTGTAGCTCGCCGGCAGCGCGTCCGACTGGTTCAAGTCGTCGTGTCGCAGGCGCTCCACCTTGTAATTCGGCGTCTCGAGGTGGGTGTTCGGGATCAGCACCACGTTGACCTTCAGCCGCGCTTCGATCGAATGGATATCGGCGCGCTTTTCGTTGAGCAGGAAGGTTGCGACGTCGACCGGCACCTGGGCGTGCACCGCGGCGCTGTTTTCCTTCATGGCTTCTTCCTGGATGATGCGCAGGATATGCAGCGCAGTGGATTCGGTGCCGCGGATGTGGCCGGTGCCGTTGCAGCGCGGGCAGGTGATGTTGCTCCCCTCTCCGAGCGAAGGGCGAAGGCGCTGGCGCGACAGCTCCATCAGGCCGAAGCGCGAGATCTTGCCCATCTGCACCCGCGCGCGGTCGTGGCGCAGTGCGTCGCGCAGCCGGGTCTCCACTTCGCGCTGGTTGCGCTGGTTTTCCATGTCGATGAAATCGATGACGATCAGGCCGCCCAAGTCCCGGAGCCGCAACTGGCGGGCGATCTCGTCGGCGGCTTCGGCGTTGGTGTTGTACGCTGTCTGCTCGATGTCGTGCCCTTTTGTGGCGCGCGCCGAGTTGACGTCGATCGAGACGAGCGCCTCGGTGTGGTCGATCACGACCGCGCCTCCCGAAGGTAGCGACACCTGGCGCGAGTAGGCGGTCTCGATCTGATGCTCGATCTGGAAGCGCGAGAACAGCGGCACGTCGTCGCGGTACAGCTTCACCTTGCCCACGCTCGCCGGCATCACGGTCTGCATGAAGGTGCGCGCCTGCTCGTAGATCTCCTCGGTGTCGATCAGCAGCTCGCCGATGTCCGGATGGAAATAGTCGCGTATGGCGCGGATGACGAGGCTCGACTCCTGGTAGATCAGGAAAGCGCCGGACTGGAGCTTCGATGCGTCCTCGATCGCGTGCCAGAGCTGCATCAGATAATTCAGGT
>DATHHZ010000501.1:0-2265 GCA_035316965.1 Burkholderiales bacterium
GCGCCTCGTCGCCAACGCTAAGCGCGAGGGCTCGCTGTCCTTGTACGCATCCATGGCGGAGAAGGACCTGATCCGCCTCGTCTCGGAGTTCGAACGCCGCTACGGAATCAAGGTCAAGGTCTGGCGCTCGGGCAAGAACAACGTCCTGCGCAGAGCGGTCACCGAAGCGCGCGCCGGCCGCTTCGAAGTGGACGTCGTGCACAATCCTTCGCCGGAAATGGAGCTGCTGCACCGCGAACGCCTGCTCCAGGAAGTCCGCTCGCCCTACCAGCGTGAGCTGATTCCCGAGGCAGTCGCACCTCATCGCGAGTGGGCCGGCCCTCGCGTCTACATCTTCGTCCAGGCCTACAACACGAACCGGGTTGCGCCCGGGGAGCTGCCGAAAACATTCAGGGACCTGCTCGACCCGCGCTGGAAGGGACGGATAGCGGTGGAAGCGAAAGAACAGGAATGGTTTTTCACGCTGGTCCGGGAAATGGGCGAGGAGAACGGGCTGAAATTCTTCCGTGAGCTGGTTGCGACGAACGGCCTGACTGTGCGAAACGGAAACGCACTGCTTAACAACCTCGTCGTCGCGGGCGAAATCCCGCTCGCGTTGACCCTCTACAGCTATCTGCCGGAGCAGTCCCGGAAGAGCGGCGCGCCGATCAACTGGCTCGCGCTCGCGCCGACCGTCGCCTACACCGACGGAGTCGGCGTCATGAAGCGCGCACCGCACCCCCACGCGGCGGTCCTCTTCTACGACTTCGTCCTCTCCGACGGCCAGACATTGCTCGCGGAGCTGAACCACGTCATCTCGCATCGCCGCAACCGGCCATATTTGAGAAAATTCGACTTGAAGTTCATCGAACTCGACGCCGTCCTCGCCGACTATGACCGCTGGACCAGGATCTTCGAGGACACCATCTACGGGCGCAGCACCGGAGTCTCGGCGCCCACCGCTTCGCACTAGGCCATGTTCGCAGCCGAGCGCAACGAGTTGCTGACCCGCGTCGGCGCGGGAACCCCCATAGGGGAGCTTTTTCGCCGCTACTGGCTGCCGGTGCTCCTCGGAGAGGAGCTGCCGGAGCCGGATTGCGCGCCGGTGCGCGTGAAGCTCCTCGGCGAATGTCTGATCGCGTTTCGCGACACTCAAGGGAGGCTGGGGCTGATCGAGGAGTTCTGCGCTCACCGCGGGGTGAGCCTGTGGTTCGGGCGCAACGAGGAAAACGGAATCCGCTGCCCTTATCACGGATGGAAATACGACGTGACCGGCCAGTGCGTGGATCTGCCTTCGGAGCCGGAGGAATCGGGCATGCGCAAGAGCATCAGGCTCGTTTCGTATCCCGCCATCGAGCTCGCCGGAGTGATCTGGGCCTATCTCGGTCCTGCGGACAGGAAGCCGGAGGAGCCCGCCTACGAATGGACTCGGGTGCCGCCCGACCATCGATACGTCTCCAAGCGTCTGCAGGAAACGAATTACCTGCAGGCAATGGAAGGGGCGCTCGATTCGATTCATTCGGGTTTTCTCCACCGGCACTCGGTCGCCGACGACCCCCTGCTCAAGCGCGATGCGGCGAGCCTCGCGATGCTCCTCGCCGACCGGCACCCGAAAATCGTCCCGACGGTTTCACCTGCCGGGCTGTACGTCGCGACGCGCCGCGACGTGGGGACGGACCGCTACTACTGGCGGGTCACGCAGTGGCTGATGCCGTGCTTCAGCTTCTTTCCTCCCTACGGGGACAATCCCTGCGGTGGCCACGCGTTCGTCCCGATCGATGACGAACGCTGCTGGACGTTCAGCGTCGACTATCACCCGGGCCGGCCACTCACCGGAGCCGAGCGCGAAGCCGCCCACATCGGGCGCGGCATTCACGTGCCGCTGATCGAAGGTTCCTTCATCCCGATAGCGAACAGGCGCAACGACTATCTGATGGACCGCGCGGCGCAGAAGGCGAAAAAGAGTTTTTCCGGCGTGCTCGGCGTCGGCGTCCAGGATGCCGCCGTGCAGGAAAGCATGGGAGCGATCCAGGACCGCACCCGGGAGCATCTCGTCTCCTCGGACAACGGCATCGTCAAGACGCGCAAGCGGCTGATGGACGCTGCGAAGGCGGTCGAGCGCGGGGACGCGCCGCCGGGCCTGACCCCCGCAGCGCAGCGCGCCCGCGCGGTGGCCATGGTCGCGCCGCGCGAGTTGAGCCTGCCCGATGCGGTAGCGATGGCGCAGAAGGACCCGGCGAAAACGGTGCCTACGGCATGAAGAAGCGCGCGCTGCACGTGCTGCTC